>JANMVS010000536.1:0-3883 GCA_031392885.1 Verrucomicrobiota bacterium | reverse complement strand
CGGATGAGCCGGGGGACCCGGCTCGTCCGGGGACGACTGCCCTACCGCTACGGCGCTGCGCTGGAAACTTGCAGTTGGCGCGAGGGTTGGAAGACTTCCTCCGCATGTTCCACCTCCGACCGGCCGGTCAGTCAATGTCTTGCCAAAGGCTGAAACCCACTGCCCAGCTCTACCCCGCCGTCTGGCTCCGCGTTACCTTCACCGCGCTGCTGCTCGCCCCGCTGCTGGTCTTCGCCGCCGATTTCGCGCACGAGACGAGCGACTTGCCACCTGATCCGGATATCAAATGGGGCCGGCTCGACAATGGCTTGCGCTACGCCCTGCTCCATCATCAGGAACCCAAGGGCCGGGTCAGCGCCCGGCTGGCCATCAAAGCCGGTTCGCTCTTCGAGAACGAGAACCAGCGCGGACTGGCCCACTTCCTCGAGCATATGGCGTTCAATGGCAGCAGACACTTTCCGGCCGCGAGCGTCGTGGAGTTCTTCCAGCGCCTCGGGATGGATTTCGGCGGCGACACCAACGCCTCCACGAATTTCGACCGCACCCTCTACCAGCTCGAACTGCCTGACACCCAGCCGGAGACCCTGCGCGAGTCCCTCACCTTTTTCGCCGACGTGGCGGGCGGCCTGCTCCTCGAGCCGAAGGAAATCGAGAAGGAACGCGGCATTATCCTCAGCGAAAAACGCGCCCGCGACTCGGTCGGCCTTCGCACCTTCGTGGCCGAGCTGGAATTTCTGGTGCCCGACACCCGCTTCCCGCAACGCGTGCCGATCGGCCTCGAGTCCGTGATCAAGACGGCCGGTCGCGAACGCTTTGCGGAATTCTACGATGCCTGGTATCGCCCCGAACGGATGTTTGTCGTTATCGCCGGCGACATCGACCCGGCTTTGGTCGAGCCGCTGGTGAAGGAAATCTTCTCTCCGCTTGCCGCCCGAGGCCCAGCCCAGCCCGAGCCCCGTCCGGGCACTGTGGCTGCGGCCGAGACGGTCGTCGCCGGTTTGCACGCGGAACCCGAGGCCGGCCAGGCCAATGTCTCGCTCGAAACCGTTGCGCCTTATACGTTCGAACCCGACACCGCCGCCCTGCGCCTCCACTACCTCCCGCGCACGCTGGCCTTGCGGATGCTCAACCGCCGGCTGGAGACCCTCGCCAAACAGGAGGGCGCCCCTTTCCTGAGCGGCCTCGTCGGCGTCACGGAACAGTATGATTTGTTCCGCAACGCCTCCGTCGAGCTCAACTGCCGCCCCGATCAATGGCCGGCCGCGCTCGCCGTCGCCGAGCAGGAATTGCGGCGCGTCCTCGAGCACGGTTTCCAGCGCGAGGAACTGACCGAAGCCGTCGCCGAGATGCGCAACAACCTGGAGCAGGCCGTCCACACCGCCGCCACCCGCCACTCCGGCGAACTCGCCGACGCCCTGATCGACGATCTGCTCGACCGCTCCGTACCCACTCATCCCTCCAGCGACCTCGCCCTCTACCAGCCCGCCCTCGCCACCCTCACTCCCGCCGACTGCGCCGCCGCCCTGCGCGCCACCTGGCCTGACGCGAACAGCCGCAAGATATTTCTCACTGGCAATGTCATCCTGGCCCACCCTGCGGCAAACATCGCCGCAGCCTACGCCGCCAGCCGCCAAGTGCCCGTTGCCCCGCAGGCTCGGACGACGCAGGGGGTGTTTGCCTACACCAATTTCGGCCCGCCCGGCACGGTCGCACAGCGGGACACCGTCAAAGACCTCGGGGCCACCCTCATCAAGTTCAAGAACGGCGTGGCGCTCAACCTCAAGCAAACCGACTTTGAAGCCGGCCGGATCCGTATCTCCGTGCGTGTCGGTGGCGGCCAGCTCTCGATGCCGCGCGAGCAACCCGGTCTGGCGCTGCTCGCCAACGCCGCGTTCACGCCGGGCGGCCTCGGTCAGCATAGCGTCGATGATCTGCAGCGCATCCTCGCGGGCCGGACCGTGGGCCTCGCCTTCGGCGCGGCAGCCGATGCGTTCCTCTTCAACGGCACCACCAACCGCGACGACCTGCTCCTCCAACTTCAGCTCCTCTGCGCCTATCTCACCGACCCCGGCTACCGGCCCGAATCCCTGCGCCAAGTGATGAAGGGCGCCGAGCAACTCTACGCCCGTCTTGAGCACACGGCTGAGGGCCCGCTGGAACTCGAGGTCGCCCACCTCTTGGCGAGCGGCGACCCGCGCTTCGGCCTGCCCGCAAAAACCGTGATGCTCGCGCGCACCCTCGCGGAGTTGAAAGCCTGGCTCACGCCCGAGTTCTCCCAGGGCCCGATCGAAATTGCCATTGTCGGCGACTTCGCGCTCGACGCCACGCTCTCCGCCGTCGGCCAAACCTTCGGAGCGCTGCCGAATCGCTCCGCCAAGCCGGCCTACGCCGGGTCGCGCCAAGTAGCCGCGCCCCCGGCGCCCCTGGCGGCGCAATACACCGTGCAAACGGAAATCCCCAAGGCCGTCGTGCGCCTCTACTGGCCGGCCACCGATGGCCGCGACGTGCGAATTGCCCGCCGCCTGCGACTGCTCACGGATATTTTTTCCGACCGTCTCCGCGTGAAAATCCGCGAGGAGCTGGGCGGCACCTACAGCCCCGCCGCCGCCGCCGATCTGAGCGACACCTACCCCGGTTACGGCTGGCTCATCGCGGATGCCACCGTCGCCCCCGCCGAAACCCGGGTGATCGCCGACGCCATCAAGGCCGTCGCTGCGTCGCTGCAGGCCAACGGCATTACCGCGGACGAACTGGTCCGCGCCAAACAGCCCGTGCTCACCGCGCTCCGGGAATCTTCCCGCACCAATCCCTACTGGCTGGACAGCGTGCTCGCGGCCGCTCAGGAATTTCCTCAGCGGCTGGACTGGAGCCGCACTCGTTACAGTGACAACGAAAGTGTCACCGCCGCGGAGCTCAGTATCCTCGCGAAGCAGTATTTCGACCCGGCGAAAGCCTCCGAATTCATCATCGTGCCCGCAACGCCTCCGCCCGCCCCCGCCGCTATGTAACGGGTGGCCAGGGTGCCCTCTGACTATCGGGCCTTTTGCGAGGTAGGCTCACGCCGAATTGACACCGGCCCGCTTTGCAAGCAATGGTTCCGTATGCAAACACTGACCGCCATTGTCTATCCGACTCCCGACGGGAAATGGTTTGTCGCCTACAACCCCGAGACCGGCACGACCACTCAGGGGAAAAGTTTCGACAAGGCCATGGCTAATTTGAAGGAAGCGGCCGAGCTCTACCTCTCCGAGTTCCCCGCCATAACGGGTGGCCGGACGGTAATGACCACCTTCGAAGTCACGCATGCCTAATCTGCCGGGAGTTTCCGGGCGCAAGACTGTCAAGGCGCTCGAACGGCTGGGTTTCGTTTTCATTCGCCAGAAAGGCAGCCATGCCATCCTGCGCCGCGGGCATCGCGGCTGTGTCGTGCCCATGCATCGCGAAATCAACCCCTGGACACTCAACGGCGTGCTGAAGCAAGCAGACGTTGAAACCGAAGATTTCCTCCGGGCCTTGAAATGACTACCGCCGAACCCGCGCCGACCACGCCGGACGAGGTTACGCCTCTGCCCAAACTCGTGGTGCAGGGCAATGCGGTTTGCAGCTACGGCTTCGGCGTCATCGCCAAATGGAACAACCAGACGCAGCAGCTCACCTCCGTCACGATCGACGACGTCAGTCCCAGTTCGGCCGCCGAAAAGAACGGCCTGAAGCGCGGCGACGAAATCATCTCGATCAACAACCGCAAGATCACCGACCTGAAGGGCGGCATGAAACCCGGGAGCGATTTGTCCGACCTATTGGTCAATCAACTCAATGGCCGGGTAATTTATCTCGAGGTGGCCGTACGCACCAAAGCTGGCGCGCTCACCGTGTAGCGCCT
>JANMVS010000523.1:0-3904 GCA_031392885.1 Verrucomicrobiota bacterium | reverse complement strand
GGCGCGGTCGAGGTGCATACAACGACCACACGCTTCGGGTTTCGCACTTTTGAGATCCGCGAGGGTCAGGGACTCTATCTCAACGGTCAGCGCGTCCTGTTGAAGGGTGTCAACCGCCACAGCTTTCGCCCGGAAACGGGGCGCTCCCTGAACCGCGCGGATTGCTACGAGGATGTCCGCCTGTTGCGGGCCATGAATATGAACGCCGTCCGGATGTCCCACTATCCGCCGGACGAGGCGTTCCTCGCAGCCTGCGACGAGCTCGGCCTCTACGTGCTGGACGAGCTCAGCGGCTGGCAGTCCGCCCACGGCACCCCGGTCGGACGACTGCTCGTGCGCGAGCTGGTGGAGCGTGATGTGAACCACCCCAGCATCCTTATCTGGGACAATGGCAACGAGGGCGGCTGGAATCGCGACCTCGACGGCGAATTTTCGCTCTACGATCCGCAGCAGCGTCCAGTGATCCACCCGTGGGACCCCTTCGGCGGCATCGACACAAAACATTACACGAGCTACGCCGATCATGTCCGCCGGTTGCAGGGTCCGAATCTCGTCATGCCGACGGAGATTCTGCACGCGATGTACGACGGCGGCGGCGGCGCCGGTCTGCACGATTACTGGCAGGCCATCACGGAATCACCCTTCGGCGCCGGGGCGTTCATCTGGGATTTGGCCGACGAGGCCGTCGTCCGCACCGACCAGGGCGGCCGGCTCGATCCGTTCAGTACCTTCGCCCCCGACGGCATCGTCGGCCCCCATTTCGAGAAGGAAGGCAGCTACTACGCCGTGCGCGAAATCTGGTCGCCGGTGCAGATCGATGCACCGGTTCTCGATGAAAAATTCGACGGCACCCTCACGCTGCACAACCACTACGATTTCACCTCGCTGGCGTCGTGTCGCTTCGAGTGGTCCTGCGTGCGCTTCGACCGCGGGCAAATCGTGTCGGCGGGTGAGACCGCCGGCCCGGATACCGCCCCGCACACCAGCGGCCACCTGCAGCTGCGCCTCCCGGCCGACTGGCGCGAGGCCGACGCTCTTGCGCTCACGGTCAAGGACCCGCGCGGTGAACCGCTGTGGACCTGGACCTGGGCCACCCCAGCGCTGGCAGAACGCACTGCGGCGCTCGCCCGCGCCGGAAGTACCGCCACCCCTCCCCGCATCACCCAAGCTTCCGGCCGGGTGTCACTCGTAGCCGGGCGGACGACCGCCACCTTTGATGCGTCGAACGGGTTGCTTGTGTCAGTGCTCTCCGGCGGCCGGACTTACGCGCTCGGGAACGGGCCCCGCCTTGCTTTTGCCCGCCCGATTACTGGCATCCCGTTAACCTGGCTGCCCTGGCGCGAGGGCACGTCGGCCAAGGAACTCACCTGCCGCCTCGCGACGCCGCAAACCGCCAGCATACTGGAACTGGAGCTTGAGACGTCCCCAGGCACGACTTACTCCACCGCGAAGATTGAACTCTCACCCGACGGCGAGGCGTGGCATACGATCCATGACGCGTCGCGCCGTCCGGGCGACGGCCGCCGTTATGATTTTCCGCCGCAACGCGTGGCGGCAGTGCGATTGTCCAACCTGCACCATGCCGACGGCGCGCCGGCGCAGGTGAAGTCCGTCCGCATCGGCCACGCGCCCGGTCGCTTCCCCGCCGAGGTGGCGGGCAACGTGACGGTGACCAGTGGCACTAACGCCAGCGGGGCCTGGCTGGAAAGTCGCGGCGGCCAAGCCAACTTCCGGTGGACCCTGAGCGGGAGCGGAGCGCTGCGGCTCGACTATGACTACTCGCTCGACGGCAGCTTCATCTATCACGGCATCACGTTTGATCACGATGAAGCGGCCATGAAATCGTTGCGCTGGCTCGGTGCCGGCCCGTATCGCGTCTGGCAAAACCGCCTGCAGGGCACCTGGCTCGGCGTGCACGAAAACTCCCGGCACGTGCTGCAGCCGGGTGAATCGTTCCGCTATCCGGAATTTGAGGGCTTCTTTGCCGGCGTCCGCTGGGCGCGGTTCGACACCGCCGCCGGCCCTCTGACCATCGTGTCCAGCCAGCCGGAACTATTCCTGCGGGTCGGCACATCGCGCATCAGCCATCCGAACACCACCGTGGATTTTCCGGCCGGCGATCTATCGTTCCTGCACGCCATCCCGGCCATGGGCTCGAAATTCAAGACGACCGATGCCTCGGGCCCCAGCGCCCTGCCGGCCAAAGCGACGGGCCGCCACACCGGCACGCTCAGCTTCCTTTTCGACCCTCGGCTCGAAAGCCCATGACCCGCTTCCTTGTCATCTGGCTCCTGCGCGGCGTGTTCACAGCTCGGTTCTCCACCGCGCGCGCACTGCCATCGCGTTGCCACCGGCCGGCCTGCCGCTATTAACGAGGCAAAGCATGTCCACTACCGGATCGACCAGCCGCACCGTAATTTCTCCGCGGAGTGGCTGAGAATGGGCGCACCCGGCGCGCCCAACGAGAGGCAATATGCCCAGCTCGAAAAAGCCGGCGCCCTGACCGCGCTCGCCGAATCACCTGCCACCGTCGCTTTCGCCGATGGCGAGGCCGTGCTCGCCTTCGCGCTCCCGCGTCAGGGCGTGTCCGCCCCGCTGCGTGAGCCAGCCGGCGCTGACACCGCCCACGGCACCGGGTCCGACAATCGCAATGGTCGCCATGCTGCGTGGTCAACTCTCCGGCTGGGCATCACCCACTAACGCGAGGCACTGGATGGCCGCGAGGCCCCATTGCGCCGTGCCATTGGTGGAAACAAATGCCGCCTCATCCACGGGCCGCAGCACCGCGGCGCCCGCGATCCGCTTGGCTGCAAACGGCCGGGGACTGCGCTGGCCGCCTTCCCCGCGGTTGAATTCCAGCCAGGCCCGCTGCGCGAGGGCGGCATCGGATTTTTTCCAGGCGGCATACGCGGTCAGGCGCGAGTGGCCCTGCTGGAGTCCAACCCCCTTGAGGGCCTGGCCGAATCGTTTCACCTGCTCCGCGACGGGCGCATTATAATAGATGCAGTAGTCCAGCCACGCCGTGCGAAAGGCCGGGATATCGATCAATTGGATCAGCTCGGCACAGACCTCAACCAAACCGAAGACGGCGTTCAAGTGTGACACCGACACGCCGCTGTCCTTGGGCACGGCGAAAGCGCCGGTCTCCAGATTAAGGGTGGCCCCGGTGGTGAAGAATCCATTGGGCTGCGCGCCGATGGTGCGCATGCTTTCGCTGAGGCGGCCGAGCATGCGGGGATCGCCCGTGCGTTCCCATTCCGTCAGCCAGGCCCCGGCCAGCGAACCCCAGTCCGTGCCGAAGCTCAGACCGACCTTCGTGGCATTTTCGGAGGCGCCCCGGGCTTGGTCCCCAGCCGTCACAGCGGACGCGAGCTTGCGGCCCGGCGGAATGCGCAGCAAGGCATGCCCGGCCTCAACCTGCTCGCGCATCAAGTCCCCCACCCGTTCGTCGCCGGTCAGGTAATAGTAATAGCGGCGATTGGTGGCGGTGCTGATGCGCAGCTGCTTGGCGCTGCAGCCCCAGTGCTGGACGTTGTGCCGCGAGCCGAGCGGAGCGAAGCGACCGATGTGATGCACGTCCACTTCGCCGGTGTGGCGCGTCATGGCCTCGGCGAAACGAAATACATCCGCCCGGCCACTCTTGAGGAAGTAGAGCCAGAGCCAGAGGTCGGTCGAGAGCTCGGAGTTGTCCCAGGCGAAGCCGCCGACATCATAGCGCCACTCATGGCGGTCGGCATCGTAGGTGTGCATCACGTCGCCGTAATTCCAGAAGCCATACCACCGGTGCTGCTCGCGTTGACCCTGGTAGAAATCAAAGTGGGCCGCCAACCGGTCCTCCACCACGGCACGGGCCGGGGTCGAACGGTCCACCGGACTCCAGAGCTCACCGAACACGCCGCACTGC
>JANMVS010000445.1:0-13315 GCA_031392885.1 Verrucomicrobiota bacterium | reverse complement strand
CACCGCCGCGCTGGCCCAGGGCCTCGACCGCTGGGTCTTCGGCGGCCTGGTTAATTTTCTCGCCGCGCTGGGCATCTTTTCCGGCACGATCAACCGGCAGGTTGATGAGGACACCCTTAACGACGGCTTCGATCGCGTGAGTGCGAGTATTCGCGGCTCCGGGGTGCGTTACTCGCGGGCGCAGACCGGCGAGGCGCACGGTTACCTGCGGGTCATGGCGGTGGCGTTCATCGTGCTGGCCCTCGTGCTGGTGCTGGGAGGGGTGCGATGAAAACCAACACACCCCGTCGCTCCGCGCCACCCCTCTCCAGAGGGGACCCAGACAATGGCTTCCGTTTGTTTAGATCCCCTCTCGAGAGGGGTGCCCGTCAGGGCGGGGTGTGTTTATGGGCAACGACGGAGAAAATCGCGCCATGACCTCGCTGCCACTTCTCTCCCTGATTATCTTCACCCCGTGGATCGGGGCCTTGCTGCTGGCGCTCACCCCGCGACTCAGCCCGAAAACCAGCCGCGGCCTCGCGCTGCTCTTCAGTCTTTCCACCCTCGCACTCAGTCTGGTGGCCTGGGCTAATTTCGCCCCCGCCACGGTGGGCTACCAATTCGTCGAGCAACGTCACTGGATCAGCGTATTGAATGTATCGTACCATCTCGGACTCGATGGCATGAGCCTGATCTTGGTGTTGCTGACCGGGCTCGTCGCCCCCGCCGCCCTGCTGGCCTCGTGGAAGATCGAGCGCGACCCGCGGCTCTTCAGCCTGCTGTTTCTTTTCCTGCAGGGTGCCGCGCTCGGCGTCTTCCTCGCCTTGGATTTCTTCCCCTGGTTCATCTTCTGGGAACTGAGCCTCGTGCCGGCGTTTTTTCTCATCAAGCTCTGGGGCGGACCCGGTGCCGCCCGCGCCGCCTACCAGTTCGTCGTCTATACCATCGGGGGCAGCGCATTCATGCTGCTGGCCTTCGCGGCGATTTTCGCCGCGGTGGGCACGTTTGATTTCGTCGAGCTGGCCGCCCTCGCCCACAGTGGCGGACTCGCCGCCAAGCTGAGCGGCCCGGCGCTGACCGCGATCTTCCTCGGGGTGCTGATCGGCCTCGCGGTCAAGGTGCCGCTTTTCCCCTTCCACACCTGGCTGCCCTCGGCGTATGCCGAAGCTCCGACCGGCGCGTCGATGTTCCTGACGGGCATCATGTCCAAGATGGGCGTCTACGGTTTCCTCCGCATCCTCTGGCCGCTCTTCCCCGCGCAACTGCATGCGGCCGCCCCTGTCCTGCTCGGTCTCGCCCTCGGCGGCGTGGTCCTGGGCGCCTTCGCTGCGATGGCCCAGACCGATCTCAAGCGGATGGTAGCCTATTCCTCCATCAACCACGTGAGCTACTGTCTGCTCGCGCTCTTCGCCGTGGCGGGCGCGGGCCAACTGCACGCCGAGGCCTCCGGCGCCGCGCTCAGCGGGGCGCTGCTGCAGATGTTCAACCACGGTCTGTCCGCCTCCGCGCTGTTCTTCTGCATCGGCATCCTCGAGGCGCGCGGCGGCGGCAAACGCGGACTGACGGACTTTGGCGGCGTGCGCACGGCGACCCCCGTCTTCGCCGGGCTCTGCGGCATCGCGCTGTTCTCCTCGCTCGGCCTGCCCGGGCTCAATGGCTTCGTCGGGGAATTCCTCGTCTTCCGCGGCGTGTTCGGCCTCGCCCCGTGGGCGGCCGCCCTCGGCTGCCTCGGTCTGTTCGCCACCGCCTATTTCCTGCTGACCTTCTGGCAACGGGTCTTCCACGGCCCGCCGGGTCCCGGGGTCGCCCGCTTCCGCGATCTCAGCGGGCTGGAAATCGCGACGCTCGCCCCGACCATCGCGCTGATGTTCGTCCTCGGCGTCTGGCCGCAGGCGCTGGTGAGTATTATTAATCCGCTGGTCACGACTTGGGCCGCGCACCTGCCATGAACCTTCTGCCCTATACCATCTACCTTTCCTTCGCCGGCGCGGTTCTGTCGCTGGTGGCCGGGATGCGTTCGGCGGCGACGGCCCGGGCGGTCGCCCTGCTCACCGCCGCGACCTGCTGGGGGATCACCTTGTATGCGGCCAGCGGCTTCACGCCCGCGCCCGAGCTGCTGACTTTGGTGAACGTGGCGTGGATTCCCCAGTTGGGCATCAACTACCACCTCGCGGCCGATGGCATCAGTTTGACGCTGGTCGTTTTGACCGGACTCGCGGCCACCGCCGGCGTGCTGTTCTCCTGGAACATCGAGGAGCGCACCGGCGAGTTCTTCGCCTTCTACCTCGCGCTGATCGGCGGGGTGTATGGCGTGTTCCTCAGCGCGGACGCGTTTCTGTTCTTTGTCTTCTACGAGATCGCCATCGTGCCAAAATATTTCCTGATCGCAAACTGGGGTTCGACCAACCGCGAGTACGGCGCGATGAAGCTCGCCCTCTATTCCTTCACCGGCAGCGCCCTGGTGCTGGTGGGTCTCCTGTGGGCCTTTGCCGCCACCGGCGGCCATAGCTTCGGGGTCACCGACCTCGCGCAGGCGGCCGCCGGGCTTTCCCGGGCCGAGCAGATCGGAATGTTTGCCTTTGTGTTCCTCGGTTTCGCGGTGCTTGCCGGCATGTTTCCGTTTCACACCTGGGCGCCGACCGGTCACGTGGCCGCGCCGACCGCGGCGTCGATGCTGCTCGCGGGCGTCGTCATGAAGCTGGGCGCCTACGGCTGCTTGCGCGTGGCGATGGGGGTTTTCCCGGTGGGCCTGGTCTACTGGCAACCGGTCATCGCGGGGCTGGCCGTCGCCGGCATCATCTACGCCGGGCTCGTGGCCCTGGTGCAGGATGATTTTAAATTTGTGATCGGCTACTCAAGTGTGAGTCACATGGGTTTTGTGCTGCTCGGGCTGGCGGCCGCCAACGCGACCGCCGTGGCCGGCGCCGTGCTGCAAATGTTCTCGCACGGGGTCATCGCCGGGCTGCTCTTCGCCGTCGTCGGCCGGATGGTCTACGAGCGCACGCACACCCGGCAGCTCGAGCACCTGCGGCGGCTGCCGCTGCACCGCCTGATGCCTTTCACCGCCGTGGTGTTTGTGCTCGCCGGCCTGGCCTCGATGGGCATGCCCGGCTTCAGCGGGTTCCCGGCGGAACTGACCATTCTCATCGGCGTGTGGCCCGTCTCGAAGGTCTGGGCCCTGGCCGCGGCCATCGGCGTGCTGATCGCCGCGGCGTTCACCCTGCGCGTCATCCAGGTCTCCTTCTTCGGCCAGACGGACGCGCACGAGACCGCCACCACCCATCCGCATTTGATGGCGCCGGTCACCTGGCCGGAACGCACCGGGGCGATTTTGCTCCTGGGCGCGACGCTGCTGATCGGCCTCAAGCCTGACCTGCTCCTGAACTGGATTGTCCCGAGCCTGCAATCGCCGCTGATGCAGGCCGTGTGGCACGGGGGTGCGCCGTGAGTTATCTCTATTCCCTGCTCGCCCGGGCCCTGCTCCCCGAAATCTCGCTGGTCGCCGGCGCGCTGCTCGTGCTCGGCTATGATCTCGTCTATGGCCGGCGGCACTCCCTGGCCGAACGCCTGCAGGCCTCCCTCTGGATCGGCGGCCTGGCGCTGGTGGCTGGGATCGTTGACTCGGTCTCCATCGGGGCCATCGGTCCGGTGTATGGCGATAGTCTCATGCTGGACAAACTCGCCGTGGCCGCGCGGATCGGCGTGCTGGGGCTGGCCCTGATGACGCTAGGCGTGGCGGCGGGCGCGCGCCCCACGCGTCATCCGGCCGAATACGTGGCGATCATTCTTTTTGCGACCGCCGGGTTCACCCTCATGACCGCGGCGAGTCACCTGCTGGTGGCGTTTGTCGCGCTCGAGCTGGCCAGTCTTTCCCTCTATGTGCTGGCCGGCTTCGCCCAGGACCGGCGCGAATCCGCCGAAGCCGCGTTGAAGTATTTCCTGTTCGGCGGCATGGCGACGGCGTTCCTCCTGTTTGGCTTCAGCTTGATCTATGGCGTGACCGGCGAGTTGGGTCTCAGCCGCATCGCCCTCATGCTCGCGCATCAGGGCCTGTCACCGTTGCTGGCGCTGGCGCTCGTCATGGTGCTGGTGGCCTTCGGTTTCAAGGCGGCGGCGGCGCCATTTCACCTCTGGGCGCCCGACGCCTACGAAGGCGCGCCCACCCCCTCGGCCGCGCTGATCGCGTCGGCTTCGAAACTCGCCGGGTTCACCCTGTTTCTGCGCCTCCTCTGGCCCGGTCTGGGCGCGGTGGCCGGCGATGTTTCCCTCGCCGGCAACAACGGCGGGTGGCTGACCGTGGTCGCGCTGCTGGCGGGCGCCTCCTTGCTGCTCGGCAACCTGGTCGCGCTCGCCCAGTCAAATCTCCGCCGCCTGCTCGCCTACTCGGCCATCGCCCACACCGGCGCCATGCTGCTCGGCGTGATTGCGACGCAGCTGGCCGGTCCGGGTCCGCTTTTCTATTACGTCGCCACCTATGGCGTGGCGACCGCCGGTGCGTTCGGCGTCATCGCCGTGCTGGAGAGCAATGGAGGCTGCCAGAAGATCACCGACCTCGCCGGCTTGAGCCGGCGGTCGCCGCTGCTCGGGGGCACGCTGGTGGTGTTCATTCTTTCGCTGGCCGGCATTCCGCCGCTGGCGGGCTTCTTCGGCAAATTCGCCGTCTTTGCGGCGGCGTTGAAGCTCGGGGGTCTCGCCGGTCCGGCCGGCTGGCTGACCGTGCTGGCCATTCTGCTCAGTGCGGTCGCGCTTTATTATTATCTGCTCGTGCTCAAACAAGCCCTGGTGGCGGCGCCCGCGCCGGGAAAGTCCGGCCCGGTTCGCGTGCCCCTGGTCACGGCGATCACCCTCGTGGCCGCCGCCGCCCTCCTCGTGGGACTCGGGCTGTTCCCGTCGTATGTGCTGCGGCTGTTCTGAGCCCCCTTGGGTATTTTTCGGCCCCATCCACAAAGCCGGCGGAAGGATCAGGGGAGAGCGAAGGCTGATCGGGGCGAACGTCCGTCCAGTCTTTTCGGTGCAAATAGACCCATTGACCCTGGCTTCGCGCCGGGGATTCCAGGATCGTGGCGGGCGTTTCGGCCTGCCGGGTTGCAACTTTCCCCCAGGCACGGAGGCCGGTGGCCACTCTCGAATGAAGTCCAGCTAAACTGGGAAATGCTCTAGCCCGGATGCCATGGCGCCGACCACGGCCGGACGAATCTCTGAACCCTCGGGGGCTTCGCTGGAGAGCAAAGTATGAAATATCCGCTAAATGCTTTTTTCCTTGGTCGGACTGCTCCCCTCGTCTAAATTGCGATCATTGGTGCCGGTGGCCCACTCCACCGCCTGATTCATACCCCGAATTCCCGTTACCCAAGGACCTTGTTATCTACTGCATTGATGCCATTTCGCGCGTTGGCGTGAGGGCATTTGCTTTTGCCTTTTACCCCCGCTCAGTAACAACCCCCCAAAAAAACATGAACCCGAATAACCGTATTCGTTTTGTACCGACGATCCTTGCGATCGCGCTCGCGTTAATCGTACCCGCCTTCGCCCAGGAAGCGCCTGCCCCCGGAGTCGACTTGGCCTCTCCCGACAATGAAACCCCCCAGCTTTGGTTCGTCGAGTTTGCCGGTGCGCCGAGCGCCGCCGGCGGCACGAAAAGCGCCGCCAAGGCCGAACGCGATGCTTTCGGCGAAGCCGCCAAGACCGCAGGCATCAAGTACGCCCAACGGTACGCCTTTGATACCTTGTGGAATGGCATTTCGGTGAGCATCACACCCGGTGATCTGGGCCGGCTTTCCCGTTTGCCCCAGGTGGCCAACATCTTTCCCGTCGATACCTATCAGCTGCCGGAACTTCCCGAAGACAATATCCCCCAACTGGCCACCGCGATCGCCATGACCGGGGCCAACGTCGTGCAGGCGGCCGGGATCACAGGCGCCGGGGTTCGCGTCGGCATCATCGATACCGGCATCGACATCGACCACCCGGCCTTCGGCGGCTCCGGCACCAATGGCACCACCGCTTTCCCCACCCCCAGAATTCCCTACGGCTATGATTTTGTCGGTGATGCGTATACCGGCCCGGGCACAACGCCCATGCCTGATGCCAACCCTGACGATGTCGCAGGCCATGGCACCCACGTCGCGGGCATCGTCGGGGCCAACGGCCTGGTCACGGGTGTCGCACCCGGAGTGACGTTTGGGGCCTACCGGGTATTCGGTAACACCGGCTCCACCTCCGCCGATATCATGATTGCGGCGATGGAACGGGCGCTCGCGGACGGCATGCAGGTCGTCAACATGAGCATCGGTTCTTCGTTCACGTGGCCACAATACCCCACGGCCACCGCCGCCGACCGTCTGGTCAATCTGGGCGTGGTGGTGGTGTGCTCGATCGGCAACAGCGGGGCCAACGGCCTGTATTCCGCCGGCTCCCCCGGTCTTGGCAAGGATGTGATCGGCGTGGCCAGCTTTGATAACACGCACAACGCGTTGCCGGTTTTCACCGTGTCGCCGGACGCGGCGATCAACGGTTATAGCGCGGCGACCGGGGCACCGCTCCCGCCGGCTTCGGGGACTTTCCCGATGGCCAGGGCAAATCTCAACGGCACTCCCCTGGTGGCCGGCGGCCTCACCGGCAAGGTGGCCCTCATCAGCCGCGGAACCTTCAGCTTTTACAGCAAAGCCCTCAATGCCAAGAATGCCGGGGCGATCGCGGTCGTGATCTACAACAACGCCGCCGGGCGGATCAGCGCGACGGTCGCCGGCACCCCCGCCATCACCATTCCGACCGTCACCATCTCCCAGGCTGAAGGGTTGCTGATCAACAGCCGCCTGACGGCCGGCCCGGTCGACCTGACCTGGACCAGTTCCGTGGCAAGTTTTGCGAGCGCAACCGGCAACCGGATCTCATCGTTCAGTTCCTACGGCCTGTCACCCGACCTCGCGCTCAAGCCCGACCTCGGCGCGCCCGGCGGGAATATTTTCTCAACGTTCCCGCTGGAGAAAGGCGGCTACGCCAGCCTCAGCGGCACCTCAATGTCCTCGCCGCACGTGGCCGGGATCGTCGCCTTGTACCTCCAGGCTTATCCCGGCACCTCGGCGCTGGCCATGAATCGCATCCTGCAGAACACCGCGCAACCGAAAGGCTGGTGGGCCAACCCGGCCGCCGGCCTGGACAACGTTCACCGCCAAGGCGCGGGCATGGTGGCAATTGATCGGGCGATGATCGCCACCGGCGGAGTCAGTCCGGGCAAGTTGTCGCTGGGTGAAAGTGAAACCGGTGCCGCCACCCGAACCTTGACGGTCGAAAATAATGCCGCGACCGCCACGACGTATGCTTTGTCGCATGTCGCCGCCCTCTCGACGGGTGCGAACACGTTCACCCCGTCGTTCAGCACTTCCAACGCCACGGCGACGTTTAGTTCGGCCAGTGTTACCGTACCGGCCGGGGGCCGCGCCACCGTGGATGTCACCATCACCCCCGCCACCGCACCCGACAAGGGAATGTATGGCGGGTACGTTGTGCTGACGCCGCAAAGCGGCGGAGAGACCCTGCGGGTGCCCTACGCCGGCTTCATCGGCGATTACCAGTCGATTCAGGTGCTGACGCCGACCGCCAATGGCTTCCCGTGGCTGGCCCAGTTGGTGGGCCCGTCGTATTTCAACCGTCCGACCGGCGGTACCTACACGATGATGGGAACGGACGTCGCCTATATCCTGGTACACCTTGACCACCCCTCCCGCTCGCTGAAGGTCGAAATCTTCAATGCCACCACCGGGGCCCCGGTGCATCCGGTTTTCTACACGGCGTTTAAGGAAGACTACCTGCCGCGGAACAGCACGGCGACCGGGTTCTACGCGTTCGCGTGGGACGGCACACGCCAGCACAACAATGGCAAGGGCAATGACAATGTGAAGGTGCTGCCCAACGGCAGTTATATCCTGAAAATGTCCGTGCTCAAGGCGCTCGGCGACGCCGCGAATCCCGCCCATTGGGAAACGTGGACCTCGTCGGTTGTTACGGTCGCCCGGCCATAATCCGGCTGCGCCTTGACTCGCGCGGTGCGAGTCCCTCTTCCCGCGGGCGGGAGCGAAAGCTCCCGTCCGCTTTTTAATGCATTCCCGCCGGGCTTGCCCCTCCAAACAACCTTGGGGACTCGACTGCGGGACCCCGTGGACCCCGACGAGCCACGTGACGGAACGGTTCAGCCGGAGCAGGGCGGACTGTCGCTCTCGCTGGAAACGCCCGACCTTCGGTACTGCCAATTCCCTGGGTAATCCTCCACCCGGGACCCGGCGGCAAACTCAGCAGGGCCGGCATACGCTCGAAGTCGGACGCCGGGGCGTACAGGGCAAGCCCCCGGCGGATTGGGCCGCGGTGTCGCCGCGGTTGGGTTCAAATCTTCCAGCTTTGGAGGATTTTCTGGTAGTTGGCGCGCTCGAAGGCCCCGGCATTGGGACAGCGCTTGAGATTCATCGCGCCGCGAAATTCATTCACGCTCTCGTAGCCTTTCTCGTCCATCCAGGCTTTCAGGCCTTGCAGGATCGTGGAGAGATACCGCGGCCCGTTCTTCAGCAGCACCGAGACCAGTTGCACGGTGTGCGCGCCCGCGAGGATCGCCTTGATGACATCCTCCGCGCTGTGCGCCCCGCCGGTCGAGCCGAGGGAGCCTTTCAGGTGCGGCGAAATAATCGCGAGCCACCGCAGACGCATGAGCAGTTCCGACGGATCGGAGAGCTTGAGCTGCGGTTGCACCTCCAGTTCCTCAATGTTCAGATCCGGCTGGTAAAACCGGTTGAATACCACGACGCCCGCCGCTCCAGCCGCTTCCAACTCCAGCGCAAACTGCGCCGGCGCCGTGTGGAACGCGGAAATCTTGACCGCAACGGGAATTTTCACCACGGAGGTGACGCTGCGCACGGTCTCGATCATGTCGGCCTCGACTTCGCCGGCGCCGATGTGGGGATCGGTGATAAGGTGATAGAGATTGAGCTCAATGGCGTCAGCTCCGGCCCCCTCGAACCGGCGGGCATAATCGGTCCAACCCCCCGGGCGGTACCCGTTCAGCGAGGCGATGACCGGGATGGTCAGCGCCGACTTGAGCTGCCCGATCTGCCGCAGGTAGTGGTCGGGGGTCAGCTGGTATTCCTCGTAGTGGGGAAAATACGAGGTGGCCTCGGAATAGCTTTCGGCGGGCAGCTCGAGCAGATAGGTCAGCGCCTTCGACTCCATGTCGATCTGCTCCTCGAACAGGGAACGCATCACCAGGGCGGCCGCGCCCGCATCCTGCAGCTGGATGGCGGCATTGAGGTTGTCAGCAAAAGGGGAAGCTCCGACCACGAGAGGGTTGCGGAGTTTCAGGCCGAGGTAGTGGGTGGCTAGTTTCATGGTCGGGGTGGGTTAGCCCGGATATCCCGAGCAGCCGTGAATGCGGAAAAAGATTTGGCCCAGGGTGTGGTTTCGGTTGCGAGAAGCGTGTGAAATATCCGGGCTAGGCTGTGGCCGCTGAAGATGTTGGATTTGCAGGGGCTTCTTTCGGCCCCGTTGCGGGCTGCTGCCCGCCCGGTGTTTGTCCTGAGAAATCCCGTTGCGGGCTGCTGCCCGCCCGGGATTTGTCCTGACCGTCGTCAGGCAAATGCTTCGCATTCGCAGGCAAAGCGGCGAGCTGCTGGTAGAGTGCGTAGTGCGTGCGGACCTGGGTCTGCGCGCGGCCGGCCAGCTCCGCGGCGCGGGTGGGAGCGATGTGTTTCAGGATGCCAAAGCGGGTTTCATTGGCCATGAACTTGGCGAGTTCGGTCTTGGGCGGACCCGAGTCGAGCCGCAGGCCAGCTTCGCCCTTGGCCACCAGGCGGGGATCAAAGCGGAAGAGCGGCCAGTAGCCGGTGTCGACCGCGAGCTTCTGCTGCTCCAGACCCAGATGCAGCGGGAAGCCGTGCGCGATACAGTGCGAGTAGGCAATGACGAGGGCCGGACCGTGGTAGGACTCGGCTTCGCGCAGCGCGGTGACCGTCTGGTTGTCCTTGGCGCCGAAGGCAACCCGGGCAACGTAGACGTGGCCGTACTGCATGGCGATGAGCGCCAGATCCTTCTTCGCGGTGCCCTTGCCCCCGGAGGCAAACTTGGCAACCGCACCCATCGGCGTGGACTTCGAGGCCTGGCCGCCGGTGTTGGAGTAGACCTCCGTGTCGAGTACCAGCACCTTCACGTTGGCGCCGGAAGCAAGCACATGGTCGAGGCCGCCGTAGCCGATGTCGTAGGCCCAGCCGTCGCCGCCGACGATCCAGACGGATTTCTTGACGAGATCATCGGCGAGCGCCAGCAGGCGCGAGGCGTCGGAACCCGGGACCGACTGGAGTTGCGACTTCAGGGTCCGCACGCGCTCCCGCTGGGCGGCGATGCCGGCCTCGGTGGATTGATCCGCCGACAGCAGGGCGGTCACCTCCTTGAATCCGATGGTCAGAACGAGTTTCTGCAACAGCGCGCGCGCGGTGCGGGCGCGCTGCTCGACCGCGAGATGCAGCCCCAGGCCGAATTCGGCGTTGTCCTCAAAAAGCGAGTTGGCCCAAGTCGGCCCGCGGCCTTCCTGGTTGGTGCAGTAGGGCGTGGTCGGCAGGTTGCCGCCGTAGATGGAGGAGCAACCGGTGGCGTTGGCGATGAGCAGCCGGTCCCCGACGAGTTGGGTGAGCAGCTTGAGATAGGGCGTCTCGCCGCAACCGGCGCAGGCGCCGGAGAACTCGATGAGCGGCGCCATGAACTGCGTGCCCTTGACCCCGGTCGGATCGAGTCGTGTGCGGTCCGGATCCGGGAGCTCCATGAAGAAGTCCCAGTTGGCCCGCTCAGCGACCAGCAGGGGCGGCTGCGGGACCATGTCGATGGCCTTGTGCCGCGGGTTGGACTTGTCCTTGGCCGGGCAGACCTGCACGCACAGCGAGCAGCCGGTGCAGTCCTCGGGGGCGACCTGGATGGTGTATTTCTGGCCGGGGAGGTCCGTCGAGCGGAAGGGCACGGACTGAAACGATTCCGGAGCGCCGGCGAGGGCGGCCGGATCGTAGAATTTCGCGCGGATGGCGGCGTGCGGACACACCAGGACGCATTTGTTGCACTGGATGCAGACCGCCGGATCCCACGCGGGAATCTCCAGGGCGATGTTGCGTTTTTCAAAGCGGGCCGTGCCCGTCGGCCAGCAGCCGTCGAGCGGAATCGCGCTGACCGGCATCAGGTCGCCTTGGTCGGCGAGGAGGCGCGCGGTGACCTGCTGGACAAACTCGGGCGCGTGCGAGAACGACGGCGGGATCGAGGCGACGGCCTCCGCGGCGGGCTGGGCCGGAATCGCCACCTCGTGCAGGCCGGCGAGCGCGGCGTCCACGGCGGCGAAATTCATCTTCACGATCTGCTCGCCCTTCTTGCCGTAGGTCTTGGTGATGGCCTGCTTGATCTGCGCGATGGCCGCTTCCTTGGGCAGCACGCCGGAGAGCGCGAAGAAACAGGTCTGCAGCACGGTGTTGGTCCGGCGGCCCATGCCGCTGGCCTGCGCGACGGCGGTGGCGTCGATGACGTACAGTTTGAGCTGCCTCGCGATGAGCACCTGCTGCCACTCGAGCGGGAGTTTGGCCCAGGTGGCCTCCGGGGCATGGGGCGAGTTGAGCAGCACGGTGGCGCCGGGGGCGGCATAACCGAGCACGTCGGTGCGGCCGACGAAGTTGAACTGGCTGCACGCCACGAAGTCCGCCCGGCGAATCAGGTAGGGCGCGCGGACCGGCCGCGGGCCGAAGCGCAGGTGCGAGGTGGTCATCGAGCCCGACTTCTTCGAGTCGTAGACAAAGTAACCCTGCGCGAAGTTGTCGGTCTGCTCGCCGATGATCTTGATCGAGTTCTTGTTCGCGCCGACGGTGCCGTCCGCGCCGAGGCCGACGAACACGCAGCGGCGCACGTCCGCCGCCTCGAGGTCGAAGTCGTGGTCGTAGGCCAGCGAGGTGCCGGTGACATCGTCGAGGATGCCGACGGTGAAATGGTTCCGCGGCGCGGCGCCGCCGAGGTGGTCGAACACGGCCCGCGCCATGCCGGGGGTAAATTCCTTCGAGCCGAGTCCGTAGCGGCCGCCGACCACGCGCGGTGAGCCGGCCAGGGGGGAACGCCCCTCCGCCAGGGAGCCGACGATGTTGAGATACAGCGGCTCACCGAGTGATCCCGGCTCTTTGGTGCGGTCCAGGACGGCGATCGCCTTCACGGTGGTCGGAAGCGCCGCCAGGAACGGCTTGAAATCAAACGGCAGGAAAAGCCGCACGGCGATGACGCCGACCTTTTCACCCCGCGCGACCAGCCAGTCGACGGTTTCGATGATCGTCTCGATGCCACTGCCCATGGCCACGACCACCCGCTCCGCCGCGGGATGCCCGTGGTAATCAAACAAATGATGCTGCCGGCCGGTGACGGCGGCGAACTTGTCCATGGTAGCCTGCACGATGCCCGGAAGACGGTCGTAGAAGGAGTTCACGGCTTCGCGGCCCTGGAAATAAACGTCGGGGTTCTGGGCCGTGCCGCGCAGGGTCGGCCGGTCGGGCGTCATGGCCCGCGCCCGGAAGGAGGCGATGTCCTCCTCACTGATCACGGCGCGGATGGCCTCGTCCGAGAGTTGCGCGAGCTTGGACACCTCGTGGGAGGTGCGGAAGCCGTCGAAAAAATGGATGAACGGCACACGGGAACGGTAGCTGGCCACGTGGGCGATCAGCGCCAGGTCGTGCGCCTCCTGGCCGGAGTTGCTGCAGAGCAGCGCACAACCGGTGGCCCGGCAGGCCATGACGTCCTGATGGTCGCCAAAAATGGACAATCCCTGCGCCGCGAGCGCCCGGGCGCTGACATGCAGCGTGAACGGCAGCAATTCGCCCGCGATCTTGTAAAGGTTGGGGATCATCAGCAGCAGGCCCTGCGAAGCCGTGAAGGTCGTCGTCAGCGCGCCGCCCAGCAGCCCGCCGTGCACCGCACCGGCGACGCCGCCTTCGGACTGCATCTCGACAATCCGCGGCACCTGGCCCCAGAGGTTGGGCTTGAGCGCCGCCGCCCACTCGTCGCAGACCTCGGCCATGGTCGAGGACGGTGTGATCGGATAGATCGCGATCAATTCGTTGAGCCGGTAGGCCACCGAGGCCACGGCCTCATTAGCGTCGCACGTGGTGTAATTGGGTTCGGTAGCCGGGCTCGTCATGGTCGTAAGTGGGTGAAACAGCCCGGTTTTCGGGCTTCAATCATGATGCCAGCAAACGTGCCGCCCTACTCCGCATATCTTGCCAATCAAAGGGTATTGGTTGCCCGCCGCGCCTGCCAGCCCCCGCCCCGGCTGCAGCGGTAGCGGCGG
>JANMVS010000439.1:0-4913 GCA_031392885.1 Verrucomicrobiota bacterium | reverse complement strand
TCATTGACCTTGCTCCAGCGGTCCGCCCACCAGCCGCCCAGCAGCACGCCGACGAGCGCGGCCGCCTGGAGGTAGCCGGTGGCGGAAAGGCCCGCCGTGCCTTGCGAGAGTTTAAAGTGCTCGTTCAGATAAGTGGGCATCCAGCCGATGACCGCCCAGCCGGCGAGCCCGAGCAGGCCCCAGTAGCAAAGGGCGAAAACAAATCCCCGCTGGGAGAAAAGGCTGCGCAAAGCCTCGGCGAGATTGATATTCGGGGTGCCGACCGCGACAGGCTGGCCGGCGACAAGGCCGTCGGCCGGGCGGTCCCGCAGTAGCAGGGCCACGATGGCCGTGTAGGCGATGCCGACGAGGCCGAAGATCGCGAAGGCGTGCGTCCAGCCGTAGTGCTCGGCGATCCAGCCGCCGAGCCCGCCCAGGCCCGAGCCAACCATGATGCCGCTCATGTGCACGCCGGTGGCGAGCGAGCGGGTGGGGCCGCGGTGATAATCGACGATCAGGGCGAGCGCTGCCGGGATATAGCAAGCCTCGCTGATGCCCATGAGCGCCCGTGTGGCCAACAACTCATTGAAGGTGGTGGCGTGGGCGGTCAGCCAGGTGATGACCGACCAGGCGAAAAGACTGCCAATGATCACGCGCGAGCGATTGAAGCGGTCCGCCAGGAAACCGGCGAAGGGACTCAACAGGCCGTAGACCCAAAGAAACACTGAGGTCAGCAGGCCAAACTGCGCCTCCGTCATGGGGATCCCCTCCATGAGGGACCCGCGCATGGTCGTGATCATGACGCGATCGAGATAGTTGAGGCAGCCCACCATCCAGAGCAGACCCACCATCAGCCAGGCACGGGCCGGAAGCTTGGATTCGTCTGTCATGATAGATGGATTCTAAAAAACCGCCGCCGGCCGGGCGCGGTAATGCAGGCGGATGGTCTCTACCGGTGCGTGGGGTGGGAAAAGGAGGGGTGGACTTTAGTAGCCCTTGTCCCAGCGGGTTTCGATGTTCGCCGCGAGCGACTCGGACACCCACACGTCGGTGCGCAAGGTCTGCAGGATCGACTCGGGCACCCGCGGCGTCACCGGCCCGTGCAGGACGAGGCGGGTAGTGAGGCGTTGCCAGGAGGCAAAGGAGCCATCGACGGTGATCGTATGCATGTCGATGCGATGCTTGGCGCCGATGACCTCCGCCGGGCCGATCGTGGCGGCCTTGGGCGGCACGGCGCAGAGGTCGCCGCTCATGCCGAAGCAGCCGTGGAGGGAGTTCTGGGCGATGGTGAAGGGGCTGAGCGTGCAAACCCGCGGGCCCATTTTTTTCCAGTCCGCTAGCGAGCCGGCAAACTCGGGGGCGTCGGGCTCGATGAAAGCAAGGTGGCCGGTCCAACCCGGGCCGCTGTAGCAGATGTCGGCTCCGCCGAGATCGGCGAGCATCCGGCCGTAGTCCTTCAGGTTCTTATCCGTGAAAATGCGCACCTGCTTTTCCGCCGGACGCAGCTTGGGCTCAAGTTCAGACCAGAAGTATTTCTTGAACGCGTGGCCGAAGCCGAATTCCCACGATTCGGGGGCGATCCGACCCGACTCATCGGCGTATTCGTCCATGTTAAACGTGTGCAGCTTCCGGCAGTTGACGCGCGCCCGGTTGAGCAGGGAGGCAAGTTTGGCATAGCCCGGCCAGGGGTTGGGCATGATCGCCACGAACGACCGGCCGGCCTCCATGGCCGTCTTGATCCGGAAGAACATGTCCGTGATCCAGAGAAACTCAATCTGGGCATCGGGTTGGACCGAGATGCGAAAATCAGGGTTGCGGTGCTTCGTGATGTCTTCCCGCTTGATCCGGCGGACCCGGGCAATGGCCTTGGTGTCGCGGAAGGGAATGAAGCTTGCTGGGGCGAAGGTGAATTTAGGCGGATTTTTTTTCATAGATAGAGATTCCATTGACCCAGGTGCGGGCCGCGGTCAGGTCCTCGTCCCAGAGCACGAGGTCGGCGTCGGCCCCGGGCTCGAGCCGGCCTTTGCGGTCGAGGCCGAGCAGGCGGGCGGGATTGAGTGTGCCCATCCCCCAGATCTGTTCCGGCGGGAGCTGGAGCCAGCGCAGCAGGTTCGCCATGCCCCGGTCCATCGTGAGCGCACTGCCGGCGAGGAAGTTTTTCGTCGCGTGACGCGCGGCATCCTGGGGCGAAACTTTCACCTGATAGCCCCAGGGAGTATCGTAGATGCCGGCGGGCAGGCCGGCGCCGATGTTCGAGTCGGTGATCAGGATAACCCCGGCCCAGGTCTTGGCCGCCACCGCGGCGCGGATCGCGGTGGGGTGGACATGCACGCCGTCGGCGATGAAATCCACGCTGGCCCGCGGGTCGGCCAGAATGGCCTCAACGGCGCCGACCGGGCGGGCGCCGGGCTCCGTCTCGGCCGGTGCATAAAAGACGTCGTAGAAATGCGTGGCATGCACGGCGCCGGCATCGAGGGCGGCCTCCGTCTGTTCGACGTCCGCGCGGGTGTGCGTCAGGAAGACGGTGACCTTTTCCTGACGGAGGCGGCGGATGACGGGCAAAATATTGGGGGTGTCGGGGCTGACGGACATGACCGCGAGCCGGCCGGCGCAGGCGGAAAGAATCCGCTCCAGCAGTTCCAGGTCACCCGGCAGGGTCGGGCAGGCCGCTCCACCCACGGCCATGAACGGACCTTCGACATGCAGCCCGGGGATGTTGACCTCGCGCACCGACGGAATGGCGCCGGCGATTTCGCCGAGTAGTTTGAGCCAGCCCTCGCGGATCTGCGGCACGATGGTGGGCAGAACGGTCGTGACGCCGAAGCGGCCCAGTTCCCGGGCGGCGGCGCGCAGGCCGTCGGGCCCCGACTCATAAAGACTGTGCATGATCCCGTGGGTGTGCACGTCGATCAATCCGGGGGTCAGCAGACGATCCGCCCCGTCAACAACCACGGCCCCGACCTGGACTTCGGCCCCGATGCTGCCGCTCGCCACGATCCGCCCGTCGCGCACCAGCAGATCACCGCGGCTGATGGATTTACCGGGTTCGACGAGGCGGACGTTGCGGATCAGCAGGGAGGACATGGGAGACGGCAGGGCGGGGGGAGCGAATTACTTTTGCACGAGGGCCAGGGCCGCGTCGACCGAAAGGTTGTCGTGAACGATACCCATCAGGGCGCGGGTGATGGCGGCGGGTTTGGCGTGCTGGATGATGTTACGGCCGTAAACGATGCCGGAGGCGCCCTGGGCGAGGAGGTCGTGCGTGCGTTGGAGAATCTCGCGGTCGCCGACTTTGCCGCCACCGCGGACGAGTACCGGGACGCGGCCGGCGGCCGCAATCACCTGGTGGTAGAGTTTCACGTCGTCGGTCGGGTCGGCCTTGATGACATGGGCGCCGAGTTCGGCGGCCTGACGAACGAGCGGGATGATCTTCTTTTCGTCACCGTCGACCATGTAGCCGCCGGCTTGATCATTGGGGCGGAAGACCAGCGGCTCGACCATGAGCGGCATGCCGTAACGCTCGCAGGCGGGCTTGAGTCGAAGGATGTTCTCCACGCATTGCTCACCAACCTCAGGTTCCCCGGGGATCTGGAAAAGGTTCACGCACATGCAGGCCGCGTCGAGCCGGAGCGCCTGCTCCACGGGATCCTCGATCATGCGGCTGTAGAGGCGGCGCGGGAGTTTCTTGCCATAGACGTTGGCCACGTCGATGCGCAGCACAAGCGACGGCTTGAGCCGGCCCGGGATCTCCTGCAAATGGGCGGCCTGGCCGACGGTCAACTGGATCGCATCGGGTGCCGCGCCCGCGACGGTGGCGACGGCGGCACTGATGTTCTCAATGCCGGAGAGGAAGCCGTATTCGTTGAAAAATCCGTGATCGATCGCGACGTCGAAGCAGCGGCGGGAAACGGGATGAAAAAGGCGGTTCAGCCGGAAGGCGGTCATGGTGGGGTGAGGGCGGGGATCAGGCGTAACCGAGTTCCTGGGCGGTTTCACCAATGGCTTCGTCGATGAGATCGAGGCCCTTGAGCAGCGTGGCTTCGTCCATGACGATGGGCGGGCTCATGCGCAGGATGTGGCCGGCGGGGATCCAGGCGAGACCCTTGCGGAAAGCCTTCTGGTAAACGAGAGTGCCCGCCTGGTCGAAGGGCTCCTTGGTCGTCCGGTCCTTCACGAGTTCGATGCCCATCAGGCAGCCTTTGGCGCGGACATCGCCGACGATCTTGTGCCGGGCCTTCATTTGCTCCATGTGCTTGAGTGCTATTTCACCCAGCTGCGTGGCGTGGGCCAGGAGATTCTCCTCCTCAATGACCTGGGTGGAGATAAGCGCCGCGGCGCACGCCATGGGGTTGCCGCCGTAGCTGCTGGAGGCGGAGATGCTTTCGAAGCTCTCCTTGAATTTTTCGCGCACCGCCACGCAGGTGACGGGGAAGCCGTTGCCGAAGCCCTTGCCCATCGTGACGATGTCCGGCACGACGCCCCAGTGTTCCATGGCGAGCCACTTGCCGGTGCGGCCCCAACTGGTGAGCACCTCGTCGGCCATGAGGAGGATTTTGCGATCGTCGCAGAACTTGCGCAGTTTCGGGAAGAAATCGTCCGGGGGCATAATGGAGCCGCCCCAGCCCTGGATGGGTTCGAGAACGAAACCGGCGACGGAGCCGACGGTGGCCTTGTCGAGGTATTCGCCGTAGAACTTGATATAGGCGTTGGTGTCGATGGTGCCATCCGGCTTGGTCCACGTCGGGCGATAGGCGTCGGGGCGCGGCACCATGTGGGCACCCGGGGCGCGGACGGCGCCGTAGACGGACGAGCGGATCTGGCCGAGGGAGACGGCCCCGTAGGTCTTGCCGTGAAAATCATTGAAGCAGCTAACCGTCTCGTGCCTGCCGGTGGCGGCGCGGAGCACGCGAATCCCGGCCTCGACCGCGGCGGTG
>JANMVS010000422.1:0-1620 GCA_031392885.1 Verrucomicrobiota bacterium | reverse complement strand
GCCCCAGACTTTCGCGCAATATCAGCCGAAGCCCTGAGACCGCCACCAAGCCGAACAGCATCATGGCGAGTGCGCCAATCACCGGCGGCGGGACCATCGTAATGAAACGGCCCACGGCCGGGAAAATGCCGAGCAAGGCGAGTTGTCCGGCCATGACGTAGCCGACCCGGCGACTGGCTACACCGGTCAGCTGAATCACACCATTGTTCTGAGCATAGGTAGCGCTGGGAAAGCCGCCGAACAAGGCTGCCACGGTGCTCGTGAGTCCATCCGCCAGCACGCCGCCGGAGAGTCGGCGCCAATGATCCGGCCCCGTGGCCGGAAGGCCGGAAAGTTGTGAAGTGGCGGTCATGTCACCGATCGCCTCCAGCAGGGAGACGAGATAAACAAAGGCGAAAGGCAGGGCCAGGTCCCAGCGAAAGTCGAACCCGTGGGGCAAAAAGCGCAGCCGGGTAAACCACGCGCAATCGCTCGGCGGTGGAACCGGCAGGGCTCCGATCAGGCCGCACGACGATGCCGGACACCAACGGCGTGAATACCGCGCGCAAATGCCGCAGAAACGGCGAAAGGATGATTTGCAACGGTGCCGTCAAACACGAGAGCCCGAACATCAGGGCGAATCCGCCCGCGTGCCACGCCTGGGTCAGGACGCCGATAAAGGCAAAACTGGTACCAGTGACACTGAGCAAACCGGAGCCCGCCGGACCGCGTCTCCGGCATTGCAGAAAAGTGCCCAACCCGGAGGCCAGCAGGGCCAGGCTGATGAGGTAAGCCGTATCGCTCGCCGGGAACTTGAGCGCCGCCCCCAGCAACAACGGTGGCGTGATCGTGCCAACCACCATCGCCATGACATGCTGGGCTCCCACTAAAATGGCCGTGCCCAGTGGGACAATATCCTCCAATCCGTACACCACTGCCGGCGAGCCGGAAAGTGGTTGCGGGGGCAGATCATCCATCAGCGAAAGGGGAAAACAGGTCGCGATCCGGTGGATCAGGGCGCGCGCTCAATCCGCACCGTCCAGTTTCCACCCGAGGCCAGGCCATGCTTGGCCGAGAAGCTGCCCCTGTTCAGGGCGAAGCCGACGTTCAGCAGACTGTTCAGATAAAGCAGCGGCGCGCCTTCGGCCACTTCGCCAAACGTTCGCGCATAAGGCATGACGCCGCGGTAAGTCTCCTGCCCGTCATGGAAAATCACGACGAGGAACTTTTCGCCAAAGGCCGGCTTGAGTTCGTTGAACAGGGTGTCGGGAATATTCGTCCAGACGTTGCCGTAGTGGAAATCGATCATCGGGATCGTGCCTTTCAGCGCGCTCCCGGTCAGCGCCGCGCGTTCGTAGGGCAGGCTGACCACCTTGGGCTCCAGCAACGGGCCGACCTGCGCGAAGGTGATCTTGCCGGAGGCCAGGCGGGCGCCGGTGTAGGCGTAGATGTCGCGACCATGGAAGGTGTAGCTTTTTTCGGAGCCGGCGCGCCGGTTCTTCTTCTCGTCGATGCGCCGGACGGCCGCTACGCCCAGCTCCTCCGCCACCAAGGTCCAGGTGCCGTTGTCCGGGCCGACAAAGAAGTGGCCGCTCTTGGTCTGGAGCACGATCGAGGCGCGCTCCGTGCCGACCCCGGGAT
>JANMVS010000417.1:0-15087 GCA_031392885.1 Verrucomicrobiota bacterium | reverse complement strand
GCTCCTCCATTCCGTCCCAACCGAGGCCTGCCTCGGGATATCAGACCCGAAGCGCATGAAGTCTTCTCCGCTTCCTCCCGCTTCCCTCGCGACCGAACCGGTCGGAGCTCTCGTGCACGCGTTTGGTGGCCGTTACTATCGTATCGCCCACGCCGACCGCCTGCCCTTGTTCTTCATGAACGTGGTCAGTTCTTCCGACCTCTGGCTTTTCCTCGCCAGCAACGGCGGCCTCACCGCCGGCCGCATCGACGCCGAGCACGCCCTGTTTCCCTACCAGACGGTCGACCGGATCTACGACAGCGCCGGCATCACTGGCCCCGTCACTGCGTTCTGGGTTGAAGCCGGTGGCGCCCAGGTCCTCTGGGAGCCCTTTGGCCGGCGCACCGCGGCCCACGCGAATATCACCCGCAATCTTTATAAGAGCATCGAGGGCGACCGCGTCTGGTTCGAGGAAATCAATCCGGACCTCGGCCTCGCCTTCCGGTACGGCTGGAGCACGTCCGAGTCGCACGGCTTCGTCCGCCGCTGCGTACTCGAAAACCTTACCGCCCAGCCCCGGAATATCCGCCTGCTGGACGGCCTGCGGAATTTGCTGCCCGCCGGCATCCCGTTGCGGCTTCAGAGCGGCAGCAGCTGTCTCGCCGATGCCTACAAGACCGCCGAGTTGCTGTCCGGCACCTCTCTGGCCGTCTATGCCCTCGCCGCGGCGATTGTGGATCGCGCCATTCCCCTCGAATCGATGCGCTCCAGTGTGGTTTCGTCCACCGGCCTGCCCGGTGCCGTCACCCTGCTGTCAGACCGCCAGCTGGGCAAATTTTACGAGGGCGTGATGCCCGAACCCGAGACGCACAGCCGCGGCATTCGCGCCAGTTATTTCCTGACCGCCGCGTTGCCGCTGGCGGCGCACGGCACGCAGTCGTGGATGCTGGTGGCCGATATCGGCGTCAGTCAGATGGAGGTCGCCCAGCGGCGACTCAGCCTGGCCGACGGCAACTTCAGCTCCAGCGTCCTGGCCGCCGCCGATGCCTCCACCCGGCGGCTGCGTCTGCTGGTCGGTACGGCCGATGGCCTGCAAGCTGGCGGCGAGGAAACCACCACCGTGCACCATTTCGCCAACGTCCTCTTCAACATCATGCGCGGGGGCATCTGCCTCAGCGGGCATGATATCCCCGGCCGCGACTTCGCCGCTTTTATCCGCACCCGCAACCGCCCGACCGCGGATCGCTTTGCCGCGCTGCTCGCCGCCCTGCCCGCGTCGATAACCCGGGCCGATTTCCTCGCCCGCCTGGCCGCGCCCGGCGACCGCGACCTCGAGCGACTCGGGTTCGAATACCTGCCGCTCACATTCAGCCGCCGCCACGGTGACCCGAGCCGGCCGTGGAATCGTTTCAGCATCCGGGTGCGCGACGCCCAGGGCAATCCGCTCCTCAGCCACGAGGGCAACTGGCGCGACATTTTCCAGAATTGGGAGGCGCTGTGCCTGAGCCATCCGGAATTCTTCGAGAGCATCGTCGCCAAATTTGTCAACGCCTCCACCCGGGATGGCTACAATCCCTACCGGGTCACGCACGCCGGCATCGACTGGGAAGTGCCGGACCACGAGGACCCGTGGTCTTCCATCGGGTATTGGGGCGATCACCAGGTCATCTACCTGCTGAAACTGCTGGAGTGGTCCGATCGTTTTCATCCCGGCCGGCTGGCCGCCTGGTTGCGCCACGATCTTTTCAGCTACGCCAACGTACCCTACCGCATCGCCGGTTATTCCGCGATGCGCCGCGATCCCCACGCGACCATTGAATTTGATGCCGCCCAGAACCGCGCCATCGATGATCTCTGCGCCCAGCTGGGTACCGACGCCCGGTTGGTGCAAAACGCCGGTAGCGTGCAGCACGTCAATCTCACCGAGAAACTGCTCGTGCTCGTGCTCACCCGGCTGACCAATTTCGTGCCCGGCGGCGGCATCTGGATGAACACGCAGCGACCCGAGTGGAACGACGCCAACAACGCCCTCGTCGGCTACGGGGTGTCGATGGTCACGCTCAGCTACTTGCGGCGCCTGCTGGTTCATTTCCAGCGCGAGCTCCTGCCCGCCCTCGGCGCGGCGCCGGTGGCCGTCTCCGCCTCCGTCGCCTGCCTGCTGCACCGCTTGCAGTCCGCCTTGGCGGCCAACCGTTCCCTGCTGGAAACTCCGGTGATCAGCTCACCGGCCCGGCGCGCCTTGCTCGATGCCGTGGCCGCCGCCGGCACGGATTATCGCACCCAGGTCTACCACTCCGGCCTCGGGGCTCCGGCCGGGCTATTGCCCGCGGAGATTAAGACGCTGCTGGAGACCGCCCTGACCTTTATCGACCACACCCTCCGGGCCAATCGCCGCGCGGACGGACTCTATCACTCCTATAATCTGCTCGAATTCACCGAGGAGCCGACCGGGCTCTTGCTGCATCATCTCGGCCCGATGCTCGAGGGTCAGGTCGCGGTGCTCAGCTCCGGCCTGCTGTCCTCGTCGGAAGTGATCGATCTCCTGACCGCGCTGCGCCGCAGTCCGCTTTACCGCGCCGATCAGCACAGTTACCTGCTGTATCCCGACCGCCAGCTGCCCGGCTTCCTGGAACGAAATATTATTCCGGCCGACGCCATTGCCAGCTGCCCGTTGCTGCCCGCGCTGTGCGCCGCCGGCGACTTCCGGCTGATTGTGCACGACGCTGACGGCCGGCACCGGTTCGCGCCCGATCTGGCCAATGGGGCGGCGCTCAACGAGCGTCTCGCCGTCCTGTCCGCCGACCCGCAATGGGCGGCCCAGGTGAAAACCCAGGCCCCGCAGATCCGGGCGATCTACGAAAGCATCTTTAAGCACCGCGCCTTCACCGGCCGCAGTGGTTCGATGTTCGGCTACGAAGGTCTCGGCTGCATCTACTGGCACATGGTGGCGAAGCTCCTGCTCGCAGTGCAGGAAAATCTGTTCGCGGCTGAGGCCGCGGGTGATCCGCCAGCCGCCCGCCTCGCCGCGCTGTACTATGACGTGCGGGCCGGACTCGGCTTTAACAAGACGCCCGCCGTCTATGGTGCCTTCCCCACCGACCCGTACTCCCACACGCCCGGCCACTCCGGCGCGCAGCAGCCCGGCATGACCGGCCAGGTGAAGGAGGAAATTCTCACGCGCCTCGGCGAACTCGGCGTCAGCATCGCGCACGGCTGTGTCCATTTCTCCCCCACCCTCCTGCCAGTCGGGGAATTTCTTTCCGCCCCCGGGAAATTGCCTTTCGTCACGGCCGGTCAGGAGTCGTCATTGGAGTTGGCCGCCGGCTCCTTGGGTTTTACCTTCTGCGGCACGCCGGTGATCTACCGGCTGAGCGAGGGCACTGCCTCGATCCGGATTCATGGTTCCACTGGCACCGTGCAGGAGACCGCCGGCCGGCAACTCGATGCCGCGACCAGCGCGCGCCTATTTGCCCGCGACGGCAGCATCCGCCAGCTCGAGGTGCAACTCGGTGCGGATTTTCGCGCCTATCGCGCAACGGCGGGACAACCCGCGACCGTTCATTTGGGATCTGTTTAGGGGTGTTAGGTGAAGAGCCTCCAGGCGTGCCCAAGGCACACCCGGGGGCGGCTTCTCCTGCAAAAACCACTCCAACCCGGCGGACCGGCTCAGCTCACCTGCCACTGCACCGACCATTGGACCGTGGCTCCGGGTCCGATCATCGCGAATTGCTGCCATTTCTCCACCGCGTCCTGCAGCGAATCCGGCGCGGCATTGGTCGGCTCGAGCGCCACATGATGAAAACCGGCGTGGCCGCGGTTGAGCCACAGCCCGAGATACGGCGCCGCCCGCACATCCCACTCCAGTTCCAACCGGTCGCCGGTGGCATCATTGACGATGGCAGCGCGGCCTGACTGCAATGGCCCGGCAAAGCCCTTGACGCAGCCCTGCGGCATGCCGGGCGTTTCCAATCGATCGAGCCGGATGCCGGCGAAAGGCTCGGGGTAGGCCCAGGTGTCGCCAAAATTAATCGGTCGGTCGCCGAGCCCGCCGTTGAGCCGGAGCGACGTCACCTCGGCCGGCAGTTCCAGCCGATCGCCCGCGGCGATCGTGAACAACGGATGCAGGCACCACATGAACTCCTCCGGCTCGCGGCCGCGGTTGGTCAGGGCATAGTCGAAAACAAAACCGCCCGTCGCCTCCGCCCGGATTGTGCGCTGAAAAACAAAGGGGGAAATCTTCAGCGCCACCATCGCACTGAGTCGCCCCGCCGCCAGCTCCGTCGCATCCAGGGTCCAAGCCTCGGCCCAGACTTCGCCATGATCGGGAATCGTCCGTCCGCGCCAGGTGCAGCCGGCAACGGACGGCACGCATTCGTCCACGCCCGCCTGCGGACTCAACCCGAAGTTGTCCCCCGGTTGGTTGGCCCAGAGCCAGTCGGGCCGCGGCTGATGCCAGCACCACTCGCGCCCGGTCCTCCGGCTGCGCAGGCTGACGATGCGTCCGCCCAAGGCCGGCACCATTGCCAGCTCGGCCGCCGCCGTGCGCAAACCCGTGACGGCAAAGCCGTGCTCGGTGCGGGAAAAAACTTCGGGATGAATCGCCACGACTTTCAGCCAAGCCGGCCCGGGCAAATCGGTCGAGCAGCAACGTAGCGGACCGGGCTGCAGCTGTCGCGTCTTACGGTGCGTTTAGCCTTGCCGCAGAGCGGCGGCTGGCGTTTCTGATTTTCTGCAACCGGGGACTCGCTCTGGCTGCTCAGCAGTCGTATGTCGCTCACTCCTTTCAGCAGCCAACTCATCGCCGATGTCGGCATCTCCCTCGGTGACGAGGGCAAGGGTCGCCTCATCCCCGAGATCGCCGACGAACTTCGCGGCACACCGGCCGCCGTCTCCGTCGTCCTCAAGGTCAATGGCGGCGCCAATTCCGGCCACACCGCCGGCGGCGTGAAACTTAACCTGCTCCCGGCCGGCGTCGTGGTAAAGGATGCCGCCCACCTCTGCATCGGCAGCGGGGTCGTCGCCGATCCGCGCAAATTCTGGTGGGAAGCCCGCCCACTCGAACAGCAGGGCCACGCCATCTTCTCCCGGCTCGTGATCGACGAACGCGCCATGGTCTCGGATCTCACCCACCGCCTGCTCGATCTCGCCTGGGAAAGCTACCGCACCAACGTCCTCGCCGAGGAACCGCGCGGCTCCACCGGCCGCGGCATCACGCCCGCCTACCACGAGGAGGTGGGGCAGGCGCAGATCACGTACGCCGACTTCCACGCCGGCCCGAATTTCTTCGCCCGCAAGCTCGCCCAGCGCGCCGACCGCGCGTTGCGCACCATCCAGCACGTGTGCCGCGTGTCGCCGGAAGCGTTCGCCGGCTTCTTCGACCAGCTCACGACCGCCGAACTCCGCGCCAATGCCGAAGCCATCGCGGCGGGCGTGTTTGCTAAATCCGAATTCGACTTCACCCAGTTCCGGGGCGCGGCGCCCTTCACCCTGAATCTGCCCCGCCTCACCGAGGTGTACTGGCAGGCCGGCACCGCGCTCGCGAAGAACATCGGGGAGGTCCGCGAGATCGTGCTGCGCGAACTCGCCGCCGGCCGCACCATCATCGGCGAATTCGGCCAGGCCTACTGGCTCGACAAGCGCCATGGCTTCTCGCCCAACGTCACCGCCTCGCACACCTACACACCGGAGTTTTTCGAGAGCGCCGGCATCCCCGTGCAGCGCATCCACACCTTCGGCGTGGCCAAGGCCTACGACACCAAGGTCGGCACGCACACCTTTCTCACGCAGATGGACGATGCCCAGCCGCTCACCAGCAAGCTCAAGCAGCTCGAGTTTGGCACCAGCACCGACCGCCAGCGCATGGTCGGCTGGTACGACGCCGTGGAAAAAGGCGACGTCCTCCGCTATGGCGGATATCAGGATTTGATGATTAACAAAATCGACGCCCTCAGCGGCGCGACGGAGCTGCTCATTTGCACCGCCTACGAGGACGACAACGGCCGGCGCTACACCCACGTGCCGCGCAACGAGGCGATCCGCCGCGCGCTGCACCCGATCTATTCCTCGCATCCCGGCTGGACGGAAGATATCTCCGGCATCCGCCACTTCGCCGACCTGCCATTGAACGCGCGGCTCTACACCGCCGCCATGGTCCGCAGTCTCGTCCAGGTGGCCTACGGCGGGAAACTGCCCGATGTCCTCCCCAATCTCCGCTACCTCGGCGTCGGCCCGCAACCGAGCCAGATCATCAAGGACATCCCGGCGACGCATGAGCTGATCAAACTGGCATGAGCCCAGTTTGGGTCGACCCGGACCGGAATCCGCCCAACGGTCAACGCCGCTCAGCCAAAGCTTGAGACCGGGTGAAGCCACCGCAAGCTGTCGGTCCATGAAAATCACCACGCTCGGGCCGGGAGTCGCCCTGTTGATCGCCACCCTGCTCGTCGAGGTGGGCGCGCAGACCATCACCGCGGATCTATTCCACGAGTTGCACTGGCGCAATATCGGCCCCTTCCGGGGCGGTCGAACCCGGGCGGCCGCCGGCGTTCCCGGCCAGCCGAATGTTTTCTACATGGGGCAGGTCAACGGCGGTGTCTGGAAGTCCGACGATTTCGGGCACACTTGGTCGCCGATTTTTGACGCGCAGCCCACCCAGTCAATTGGCGCCATCGCCGTGGCGCCGTCGAATCCCAACATCCTCTATGTGGCGAGTGGCGAGGGCTTGCGCCGGCCGGACCTCTCGGTCGGCGACGGGATCTACCGCTCCGCCGACGCCGGCGCGACTTGGACGCATCTCGGTCTGCGCGACGGGCAGCAGATTCCCACCCTGGCCATCGATCCCCGCAATCCCGACCGGCTTTTCGCCGCCGTGCTCGGCCATCCCTATGGCGCCAATGCCGAGCGCGGGATATTCCGCTCGAAGGACGGCGGCGCGACCTGGGAGAAGTCGCTCTATGTCGATGCCGACACCGGAGGCTGTGATGTCTGCTTTGATCCGGTGAATCCCGACGTGATGTATGCCACCCTCTGGGAATCGCGCCTTGGTCCCTGGGATGGCGGCAACAGCTACAAGGGCACAAAAGGGGGTCTCTTCAAGTCCCTCGACGGTGGTCAGACGTGGCGCAAACTTACGGCGGGGCTCCCGGCGGACGTATCGCAGGTCTACGTCGCCGTTGCCCCCAGCGATGCGCGCCGCGTCTACGCAACCGTCGGCACGCTGCGCGGCTCGGAGATTTACCTCTCGGATGATGCCGGCGAAAATTGGCACCTCGCCACCACCGATTTGCGGCCGGCCGTCGCCATCGGTGGCGGCGATATGCCGCTGATCCGGGTCGATCCGGTAAACCGTGATATCGTCTACAGCGCGACCGTCGTGGCCTGGCGCTCGACCGACGGCGCGAAGACCTGGTCTGCATTGAAGGGAGCGCCCGGTGGGGATGATTACCAGAATCTCTGGATCAATCCGCGGCATCCGGAAATTATTCTGCTCGTTTCCGATCAGGGCGCAGTCGTGACCGTCAACGACGGCCGCACCTGGAGTTCATGGTACAACCAGCCCACCGCGCAGCTTTATCATGTGGCGGCGGACAATGCCTTTCCCTACCGCGTCTACAGCGGCCAGCAGGAAAGCGGTTCGGTCGGCATCGCCAGCCGGGGCCGGAATGGCGCGATCACCTTTCGCGACTGGCAGACGGTCGGGGCCAGTGAATATGGCTACGTCGCACCGGATCCCCTCGACGCCAATCTGGTCTACGGCGCCGGCCGGCTCGAGGTTTCCAAGTTCCACTGGGACACCGGCCAGGTCGAGCAGGTCACGCCCGTGCCGGTGGCCAACAACCACTATCGCGCCGTGCGCACCCAGCCGCTGCTGTTTTCGCCCGTCGATCCCCATGTGCTCTACTACGCCGCCAATGTCCTCTTCCAGACTTCCGACGGCGGACACTCCTGGCAGCAGATCAGCCCCGACCTCGCGCGGCCCCTTGCCAGCATTCCCGCCAACCTCGGCCAGCTCCCGGCCAAGGATGTCGCCGCCGCAGAGAAACAACGCGGCGTCATCTATGCCCTCGCCCCCTCCCCGCTCCTTCAGTCCACGATCTGGGCCGGCACCGATGACGGCCTCGTCTGGCTGACCACCGACGGCGGCAAGCAATGGAGCAACGTCACGCCCCCCGCGCTCACCCCCTGGAGCAAGGTCACGCAGATCGACGCGTCGCACTTCGACGCGGCCGCCGCGTATGTTTCCGTCAGCCGCTTCCGGATCGACGACCTCACGCCCTACATCTACCGGACCCGCGACCGCGGCAAGACCTGGCAGCTGATCACCGGGGGCCTCGGCCAGGCGCCGGTCAATGCCGTGCGCGAAGACCCGGTGCGCAAGGGCCTCCTGTTCGCCGCCACCGAGCAGGCCGTATGGTTTACCCTCAACGACGGCGACGCCTGGCAGCCGCTGCAGCTCAACCTGCCGCACACTTCAATGCGCGATGTGATCGTCAAGGGCAGCGACCTGATCGTCGCGACCCACGGCCGCTCCTTCTGGATCCTCGACGACATCTCGCCGCTGCGGCAAATGGATGCCGCCCCGCCGACTGCGGCGATGCTGTTCAAACCCGCGGAAGCGATCCGCGTGCGTGACAATCTCAACACCGACACGCCCCTGCCCCCCGATGAGCCCACGGGTGAGAACCCGCCCGATGGGGCGATCCTCAATTATTACCTGCCTCAACCCGCCGCCGGTTCCGTCGTGCTGGAGATCCTCGATGCCAAAGGTCGGATGGTGCGACGCTACTCCAGCCAGGACGTGCCCGAGGTGACCGCCGCCGATCTGGCCAAGCTGCCGATCCCGCCCTACTGGCCGCAGCCGATACCCACCCTTTCCGCCTCGGCGGGATTGCACCGCTGGGTGTGGGACCTGCATCACATGGCGCCAGACTCGCTGCGGCACACCTATCCCATCGCCGCGGTGCGCCACAAGACACCGCGTCTGCCCCAGGGACCGCGGGCATTGCCAGGTGAGTATCAGGTGAAGCTTACCATTGACCGCCAGGTGTTCACGGCACCACTCACGCTCCGGATGGATCCCCGCGTCAAGACCAGCGCCATCGACTGGCAGCAGAACTTCGACCAGCAGAGCCAACTCGCCCAACTCATCGACCACGGTTCAAAGCTGATCCGTCGCACTCGCTCCCTGCTGGAGCAAATCGACAAACTCGTCCTGCGGGCCAATGTTCCGACCGCTGAACTCGCCGCATTAAAAGCGAAGCTCCAGGTCCAGCTCAGCATGCCAGCCGAGAAGTCCCCGCCCTCTTTGACCGGAACGACCGGTGAAGCCGCGGAACTCTACGGCAACCTCGACCGCGCGGACACCGTGCCGACCAAGGCCCAGACCGTCGCCACGACCAAACTCGAGGCTGAGTTTCACGAGACTTTGGTGGTTTGGGAAAAAATCATCGCGGAAGATATCCCCGTGCTCAACCGCCAGCTAAAAGCCGCGGCGGTACCCGAGTTGAACCCCAACTCCGGGCCCAACCAGCCCGACGAGGCCGACGAACTCGACCTCGACTAATCCACCCATGATCCGAAGGATAACTTCTCAGGGCAAAGTTACTTCACCGGCTCGAGCTTGAGCTGAACGAAAACCGGCCGGTGGTCGCTGGCGTCGCCGACGCCGGGACCATCCCCGATCGTGGCACGCCCCCCTGCGACCAAGGGCTGCAGGGCGACTGAGACGAGGAAGTAGTCGATTCGGCTGTAGCTGTCCTCGCGTTGGTAGAAATGCGTCCAGATCTCCCCGTGTGAATCGGCGGCGCGGAGCAGTTCGCCCATCACCGTTCCCCCCCGCTTCTGCAAGGCGCGCAACGGCCGGTTGTCCCGCGAGTCGTTCCAGTCGCCACAGAGGAGAAACCTGCCTTGGCTCGGGTCGGGATAACGCGCCAGCACCAGGTCCCGCACGGCCTCGGCCTCCAGCGACCGTTGCAGCGCGCTCTCCGGATCGTCCTTCCGCTCGGTGTGACGGCTTTTCAAATGGATCACGAAGAGTGAGAAATCGCCCGCAGTGGTTGCGAAGATGACCTCGAGCACGCCGCGCTTGACGAGAGATTTTTGCCCGAAGTAAGTGATCGCCACCCGCGGGTGCCGGCGCACCTCCTTGAATGGTACCTTGGAGAGCACGGCGACATGCCGGTCGGGATCGGCGGCCTGCAGCAAGGCGGTGTAAGGGAAACTCTGCCCGGAAGCTTTTAGCTCGCGCTGAAAATCATCCAAAAACGGCTGCGTACCCATTTCCTGCACTGCGAGAATATCGGGCGCGATCCCGGCGATGACCTGACACAATGCGGCTTTCTCCTTCTCCGGCTTCGGATACGCCTGCCGGTAGACACCCTCCACCATGCGATCGGCCATGCAATAATTCTCGACGTTATAGGTGGCCACGGTGAGCGCCGCTGAAGCCAGAACACCCGAAGCCAAACCACTGAGCGTGATGGCCACGAAAAGCCAGAAATCCCGAGGGCAGCTGAGACCCACAAGACGCCTACCAGCCTTCGCCAAGCCTACGGCCGGTGCGCCGGCGCACGGAAAATCCTCGATGGCCGGTAGTGCCATTTTTGTGCTTTTTCGTTTTTTGTGGCCAATCTGCCCGGCTAACCCTGCAACGCCCGCTCGCGTTCGACCAGGGTCGGGTGCGAATAATAAACAGCGCTGTAGAGCGGATGCGGCGTGAGGTTGGAGAGATTTTTTTGCGACATCTTGCGCAGCGCGCCGACGAGCGGCGCCGGGCCGCCCATGGCCGCCCGGGCAAAGGCATCGGCTTCATATTCGTGTTTGCGCGACACCCAATGGCTGATCGGCGAAAACCAGAAAGTCACGAGTCCGCTGAGCAGGCTGAAGAGCAAAAAGGTCGGCGCCAGCACCCCGGCGGGCAGACCGAAGGCGGCATTGAACCACGGCGCATTGGCCAGCCAGGCGATGACGGCGAAAGCCGCAAACTGCATCACCGCCATGGTGACGAGTCGTTGCGGGATGTGCCCGCGTTTGTAATGGCCGATCTCGTGGGCGAGCACGGCTTCGACCTCAGCCTGCGCCAATTGGGTCATGAGGGTGTCGAACAGCACGATGCGACGAAAGCGGCCAAAGCCGGTAAAGAAGGCATTGGAATGCCCGGAGCGTTTGCTGCCGTCCATCACCTCGATGGTCTGGCAGAGGAAGCCCGTCCGGTTGGCCAGTGCCATCAGACGAGTGCGCGCCTCGCCCTCGGGCAGCGGGGTGAGCTTGTTGAACAACGGCATGATCAGTTTCGGGTAGAGCACAAACATCAGAAGCTGAAAGCTGAACAAGAGCCCAAAGCCCCACACCCACCACAACGCGCCCACCCAACCCACCAGGGCGAGCAGCGCCCACATCAGCGGAAAACCGATCACGAGGCCGAGCAGCAGGCACTTGATATGATCCATGATCCACAGCCCAAGGGTGCATTTGTTGAAACCAAATTTCTCCTCGAGCCGGAACTGCGACCACCACTCCAGTGGCAGGCCGGGCAAGCCCATCAGCAGCATCGTGCCGATCAGAAACAGCGCGCCGCTCCATGCCGCCCCCGGCGCGATGGCATTGAATTTAACCCACATCCACGGCACCGCGCCGCTAAAAAGCACGAGGAAGAGAATCCCGACATCATAAACCGTCTCAAACGAGCTGAAGCGGCTTTTCGCCAAGGTGTAGTCCACGGATTTGGCGTAGGTGGCCTCGTCCATCACGTCGGTGAGCACCGGCGGTCGTTGACCGGCGTGCCGGCGCGCCTCCGCCCGGTTCATGGCCTCGAGCGCCAACTGGGCGCCGAGACGCAAGATGACCAAGACAACGACGGCAAGGGGTAGCCAATCCATGGGCGAATGGAGAACAGCTTTTGCCGGACGCGCCAGCAATAAGAATACCATCCAGGTGGGTCGGGGGGGTTCCCCGACGGGCGAACGTGGAACGTCGGGCCTGAAGCCCGACCTGCAAAACCCCAACCTCCCCCATCGCACAGGCCTCAGGACCGCACGCAAAGATTGGTTGAAATCGCAAACGCCCAGCGCATCTTGACGACGTGGATTCCGACAAAAACGCCAAACTCAGCTTCGAAACGGCCCTCACCAAGCTTGAAGCCATCGTTGATTCAATGGAACAGGGCGAGGTGCCGTTGGCCGAGCTGTTGGCCAAATATGAGGAGGGCAGCAAGTTGCTGAAGGTTTGCGAAGGCCGCCTGAAAGACGCGGAGATGAAAATTGAAAAACTGAAGAAACAGAAGGACGGCACGGCCGCCTTCGAGCCATTTGCCTCCAGCGCCGCGGACTAATTGCCGCCCTAGTCTGCCTCCCTGATGAGCACCTCTTCGTCCGCCCCCACCCTGCTCTCCCGCATCGCCGGTCCTGCCGACGTCAAAGCCCTCGATCCGGCGCAGCTCCCGCAGCTCGCGCAGGAAATCCGCAACGAGCTGATCGCGGTCACCGCGAAAAACGGCGGCCATGTCGGGCCAAATCTCGGCGTCGTCGAGCTGACGATCGCCCTGCACCGGGTCTTCAGCACGCCGGAGGATCAGTTGGTCTTCGACGTCGCCCACCAAGGCTACGTGCACAAATTGCTCACCGGCCGCCAAGGCGAATTTTTTCACCAACTCCGCAAAAGCGGCGGTGCCTCCGGGTTTCTCTACCGTGCGGAAAGCCGGCACGATGCCTTTGGCGCCGGCCACGCGGGTACCGCCCTCTCGGCGGCGCTCGGCATGGCGACTGCGCGCGATCTGCGCGGTTCCAGCGAACATGTCGTCGCCGTCTGCGGCGACGCGGCTTTCACCTGCGGCATCACCCTCGAGGCGCTCAACAATGTCGTGAGCTCCACCAAGCGGCTCATTGTCATCCTCAACGACAATGAGTGGTCCATCGCCAAGAACGTCGGCGCGATCTCCAGTTACCTGAACAAGCTCAGCACGAATCCCACCTACAACAAACTGCACCACGACGTGGAGGGATTTTTCCGCAGCTTCCCGACCGGCGTGGAGATGAACCGCGTTTACATGAAGTGGAAACGCGAGACCAAGGACTTCTTTATGGAGTCCTCGCTCTTCGAGAAATTCGGTCTGCGATACCTCGGGCCGGTCGACGGCCACAATCTCGACGCGCTGATCAAAAACTTCGAGTTTGCCAAGCACTGCGACGTCCCCGTGCTCATTCACGTGCTCACCAAGAAGGGCAAAGGGCTCGATGCTGCCGTGGAGCACCCCGAGAAATTTCACGGGGCCAGTCCGTACGATCCAGTCACGGGGGAGAGCCCGAAGGCCGCCCCCGGCGCCCCACTGAATTACCAGGAGGTGTTCGGCGCGGCCCTCACGCGCTTCGCCCAACAGAACCCGAAAGTGCTCGGCATCACGGGGGCCATGCCGAGTGGCACGGGGCTTTCGTTGCTGGCCAAGGAAGTGCCGGGGCAGTTCTTCGACGTCGGCATCGCCGAGGAACACGCCGTGCTCTTCGCCGCCGGTCTGGCCACCAAGGGATTCCGGCCGGTCTGCGCCATCTACTCCACTTTCCTCCAGCGCGCCTACGATCAGGTTATCCACGACGTCGCCCTCCAGAACCTGCCGGTCACCTTCTGCCTCGACCGGGCCGGCCTCTCGCCCAACGACGGGCCGACGCACCATGGTCTGTTCGACCTCTCGTATCTGCGCTGCGTGCCCAACGCCACCGTGATGCAGCCGAAGGACGAGGACGAACTGGTCGACATGCTGCACACCTCCCTCCACCTCCCCGGCCCCGGCTTCATCCGCTATCCGCGCGGCGCGGGTCCCGGCGCCCCCATCAAGGCCCAACCAGCGCAACTCGCCATTGGTCAGGCGGAAATTTTACGCGAGGGCTCCAATATCATGATCTGGGCGCTGGGCGCGATGGTGTCGGACGCCCTGAAACTGGCCGAACGTCTCGCCCACGAGGAAGGTTTGTCCATCGGCGTGGTCAATGCGCGCTTCGTCAAACCGCTCGACCGTACGCTGCTGCTCAGTCAGGCCGCGGTGGTGCCGCTCCTCGTGACGATGGAAGATCATGTCCTCGCCGGTGGGTTTGGCAGTGCGGTGCTCGAGGTGTTGCAGGAAGCGGATTGCCCCACGCCCGTCGAACGCATCGGCTGGCCGGATAAATTTGTGGAGCATGGCAGCAGCGTGGAAATCCTCCGCGCCGCCTACGGCCTGGCGCCCGACGACATCGCGCGTCGCGTCAAGGAACGCTACAAGCGCCTCGGCGAAAAAGCCGTCGAAGTGGAGGCGTAAAGTTTCGCGGATTCATCGGCTTACTCGGATGTATCCATTCGGGTAGCCACGAGCGCCAGCGAGTGGACGACCCGCGGCTCGCTGGCGCGGATATTTCATGGAGCCACGGCGACCGCGCCGTGGGATTTCTTCCTGCCGGCCAACCAAGTCGGAGCCATTCGACCAACTCACGGTCCACAACCAACTCCGGGATATTAGGGAGCGTCTTCAATCGCGGGTTTCTCCGCCGGGTTGCCAGCTGGAGGACCGGTCTCCGCACCGGCCGCGGGCGACAGCCGGTCCGCCAGCCCGGACGGGGCCGGTGCGCCAGCCCGGACGGTACGGAGACCGTCCCTCCATCGATTTCCCGCGAACGCGGGTTTGAAAACACTCCATATACCCATCGTGAATAAAAAAAGCCGCGACCCGGTCGGGGCGCGGCTTGCACGGCGGCGAATCAATCGCCGTCGTTTATTTCTTCACCACAGGGGCATTCGTGCCGCCGCATTTCTCGCAATTTTTGTCATCTTTGGCCGCGGCGGCGCAGCACTCATGCTTGCACTTCTCGCCGGCGGTTGCCGCTTTGGCACAGCACTTGGCTTTGTGCGGCTCAGCGGCCGCATCTTTTTTGCTATCTTCGGCAAAGGCAAAGCTGGCGCTAACGAGCGCCGCGAGGACCAACAGGGTTTTATATGACTTCATGGTACTAATCATTTCGAGGTTGAACTGGTGCGGGCGGAGGGAGTCGAACCCTCCTCTCATGCTTGGGAAGCACATATAATACCGATATACTACGCCCGCAAAGAACTGCCCATTGCTAACCGGCGCCGGCGGACCGTCAAGCC
>JANMVS010000397.1:0-2389 GCA_031392885.1 Verrucomicrobiota bacterium | reverse complement strand
TTTCAGTGGGTCGCCACCGATGGCTGGAAGCCCCGAAGGGGCGAAATTTGATAGCCCAGGGCAACGCCCTGGGAAGGAGAAATAAAAAAAAACGGAGCCCTGAAGGGGCGGCACTTCCTCGGCGGTGGCGCCCTTTCAGGGCTGGAAAATATTATGGATTCGATTCCCAGGGCGTTGCCCTGGGCTTTCGACCGTTGCCCCTTCGGGGCATCGAACCTTCCACCGCCTGCCCTCCGATAACAGCGAAGAACCAGGTAACTCTTGCCGTCGGCGGCGGGCAATTTCAGTTGGTTACAGTTTGTAACCGACTGACTGCCCTCTTTGGCGAGACGATTTTTCAGCACCTTCCAATAGTTTCTGGCGGCTCGGTAATCCGGCTGCTGGATCAGGACTTGGATGATGTCCACGACGGAGAAAAACCAGGTCTCGGTTTTCTCATCGAAGACGCGGCGGATCTCGTGGTGCTCAAAAAGGGCCGGAATGATTTTCATGGAGGAGCGGTCTTGATCAGATTTGGGTGGGGCCGGGGTCGCAGTTTTCATAACGCTTAACTCATAATTCTCAACTCTTCACTCCCTCGTCCGCCCGCTCGAGCGTGAAATAAAACGCCGCGCCGTCGCCCGGCTTGCCCTCGGCCCACACGCGCCCGCCGTGGCGGGCGATGATCCGCGACACCGTGGCCAGCCCGATGCCCGTGCCCTCGAACTCCTCCGCCCGGTGCAGCCGCTGGAACACGCCGAAAAGTTTGGACGCATATTGCATGTCGAAGCCCGCGCCATTGTCGCGCACAAAAATGATGGCCCGCCCGGCCTCCTCGCCGGCGAGGCCGATCTCGATCCGCGCCGGGTCGCGCCCGCGGGAGTATTTCACGGCGTTGCCCACGAGGTTGGCCAGCACCTGCCGCAGCAGCGCCACGTCGCCCCGCACCGCCGGCAGCGGCGCGATCTTCCAGTCGATGTTACGGCCCTGCGTGGCCATTTCCAAGCCACGGATCGCCTCCGGCACCAGCCCGTCCAACGGCACGCACTCCAGGCGCGACTCCACCCGCCCCGTCCGCGAAAATGCCAGCAGGTCGTCGATGAGCTGCCCCATCTCCACGCTCGCGGCCGCGATGGTCTGCAGGTAGCGCCGGGGCTTGTCGGCCAGCTGCCCCGCCGTCGCCGCCGTCAGCATCTCCACATAGCCCTGGATGTGCCGCAGGGGCGCGCGCAGATCGTGCGAGATGGAATAAGAAAAAGCTTCGAGTTCTTTGTTGGCCGCCTCGGTCTTGGCGGCATGCTGCTGCAACTCGGCGTTGAGGCGTTGGATCGCGGCCGCCTCCTTCTGAGCGGTGATGTCGGTGCGGATGGCGATGTATTGGGCGGGCTTCCCGTGTTCGTCGAGGAAAGGGACAATCGAGGTGTCCACCCAATAGAACGTGCCATCCTTCGCGCGGTTCTTGAGCTCGCCCTTCCACACGCGCCCGCTGGTGATCGTCTCCCACTGCTCGCGGATAAAAGCCTTCGGGTGATGCCCCGAGTTGATGATGCCGTGATCCTGGCCCATCAACTCCTCGCGCGCATACTTCGAGATCGCGCAGAACTTGTCGTTCACGTAGGTGATCTTCCCGCGCGCGTCGGTGATGGCGACAATGGCGTGCTCGTCGAGCGCAGCTTTGAATTCCGCCAGCACCTTGAGGTTCGTGGCCATCCTCGCCGAAGCCTGCCGCTGCTCCGTCACATCACAGAAGACCAGCACCGCGCCGATCACGCGGACCTCGCGATCGCGGATGGGCGCGCAACTGTCGGCAATGGGCCGCTCCGTGCCGTCGCGCGCAATGAGCTCCGTGTGATTGGCCAGGCCGTGAATGGTGCCCTTCGCCAGCGTTTCGGCCACGGGCAGGAACGCGGGCTGGCGCGTCGTCTCGTTGATGATGTGGAAGATTTCCGCGACCGGCCGTCCGGCGGCCTCGGCCTGCGTCCAGCCGGTGAGCGCCTCGGCCACGGCATTGAGCAGGGTGACGCGCCCTCCGGCGTCCGTGGCCAGCACGGCGTCGCTGATGGACTGGAGCGTGACGGCGAGGTTTTCCTCGCTTTTGCTCAGGGCGAGGTTCGCCCGCTGGCGCAGCCGGTTCTCGCGCAGCATCAGCGCGAACACCCCGATGAACAGGATGACGCTCAGGCTGGAACCGGCCAGCGTCATCCAACGGGCGGTGTCGCCCTCGCGCCGGGCGGCGGCGGATCGCTGGATCAACAGCGACTGCTCCTCCGCGTCCATGTTCGCCAGCTCGGCGCGAATCTGATCCATCACGGCCTTGCCCTGGCCGTTGATCAACTCCAGCCGCGCCGCCTCGAAACCAGCGTTCCGGCGGGCATCCACGACGACTTGCGCCAGGGCGATGCGCCGGGCG
>JANMVS010000382.1:0-7231 GCA_031392885.1 Verrucomicrobiota bacterium | reverse complement strand
CCAGCCGGCCAGCGCAAAAATAATCCCCGCCACCGTGGCGAGCAGAGGGGGCGTCGTGGCCAGTTGCTTGAGGAGCGGCCCCACCATGCGCCAACCCAGTTGGTGCTGGCTGAGCAGCAGCACGATCACGCCCGCGGTATTGTAGACCACCATCATCGGCGCGACCGTCACGATCGCGGCCGTGCGCACCGAGAGCCCGCCGGGCAGCGGGGCATCCGGCATGGAATAAATGATCGGCAGGCCCACGAAGGCCAGGTTGCCGCGAAAACCACCCTGGACGAACGTGCCCGCCGCCGCCGCCGGTACGCGCAGCAGCCAAGCCGTGAGATATCCCGTGAGCAGTACCAACCCGGTCGCGGCGAGCACGGTGCCCAGCAGCAGCTTCGCCCCGCCCACATCATGAAACGATCCCGCCAACTGGGAGAAAAGCAGCGCCGGCAGGCCCAGATAATAAGTCACGCGATTGGCCTCCTTCAGGAAATTATCCGACACAAACCGGCTCCGCTGCAGCCCCGCTCCGATCGCGATCAGCAGGAAGACGGGCGCCAGGATGTTCAGGATTTGCACGTCGGGCCAGCCTTGGTCCCGCGACCGGTCGGGTCTAGCTCGATTTGGACGGAGGGGGAAGATTGTCGAGGCGCAGCCGAGCGGCTCGTCGGGGACGACTCGCCCTGCCGCTTGCGCGCCGGTTGGCCCCGGCCCGGTCTCGGATGCTTTGACATAACCTGCCCCTCAACCAATTGTTCGCTCGCTCCCCCGCCGGTTAAACGAGTGCGCTTCCCGCCATGATGAAATTTCTGCCTCTGCTTACCACTTGCGCCGTCATGCTCTTCGGCCCGATCTCGACTCCCGCGGCGGACTCCGCCGACCCGGAAAGTCCTGCCGCCAAGGAAAAACGCCTGGAATGGTTCCGGCACGACAAATTTGGCCTCTTCATTCACTGGGGCCTCTATGCCATCCCGGCCGGCTACTGGAAGGGCGGGCGATCACCGGGGATCGGGGAGTGGATCATGAACCGGATGAAAATCCCGGTCACCGAATATGCGCAGCTCGCGACCCAGTTTAACCCGGTGAAGTTCGACGCCGACGCCTGGGCGCAACTGGCGCAGGACGCCGGCATGAAATACGTCGTGATCACCTCGAAGCACCACGACGGCTTCGCCCTCTTCCAGTCCGCGGCCAGCCCTTACAACCTGGTCGACGCCACGCCGTTCAAGCGCGACGTCATCAAGGAGCTCGCGGTGGCTTGCGCGAAGCGTGGCCTGCGCTTCGGCGTGTACTACTCGCAGTCGCAGGACTGGCATGAACGCGGCGGCGCAGGCAACTCCTGGGATTTCCCGACGAATGAGGTGAAGGACAAGGACGGCTCGTTCGACTTATACCTCCAGCAGAAGGTTGAACCGCAACTGCGCGAGCTCCTCACCAACTACGGCCCGCTGTGTCTCATCTGGTTCGATACCCCGCAACTCATGGGCACCGGCAACCGCGCCAAGCGCCTCACCGACATTGTGCGCACCCTCCAGCCCGCCACCCTGATCGACGGCCGGCTCGGCAAAGTCGGCGACTACCAGAGCACGGGCGACAACGTCATCCCGGCGAAGGCCTCCGACGACGCCTGGGAAGTGCCCGCCACCCTGAACCACACCTGGGGCTATCGCTCCGACGACCATAACTGGAAGTCACCCGGCGAACTCGTCTTCAAGCTCGTCGACATCGCCAGCAAGGGCGGCAACTACCTGCTCAATGTCGGCCCGACCGCCGAGGGCGTCATCCCGCAGCCCAGCCAGGACAATCTCCGCGTCGTCGGCCAGTGGCTGAAGGCCAACGGCGAGGCGATCTACGGCACCAGCCGTTCGCCCTTCGGTGAGGAGTTCGGTGACTTCGCCACCAAGCTGAAGGACGTGAAGGGCCAGCCCGTCTTCCTCGCCTTCAACGACTGGCGCTGCACCGTGAAGCCCGGGAAACTTTACTTCACCCTCTTCCGGGTCGAGCGCAACGGTTCGGACGGTTACTTCGGTCTGCCCGCTTTCAAGAACAAGATCACCGCAGTCTACCAACTCGATGACCCTCAGCGGAAGAACTACCCGGTGAAGTCGGCGGAAGGCGGCCAACGCTCCTTCGCGGCGGCGCGCTGGGTCAATGATTCGGTGGGCACAGTCTTCGTCGTCGAGATCGAGGGCGACAAAGTCGAGCGCTGATCCGTGCCTCAGCCGATCGGAACCTCAGGTAGGGCGAGTCGTCCCGACGAGCCGTGACTCCCTCGGGGCCCTGCCGGAGGACATCAAACCAGCGTTCGGCGCCGGCCACACGCGGACAGCGCCGTCCTGTGACGGGGGAGCGCAAGACTCAGGCCCTCGGTGTTGAGGGCAAGATCCTGTTGCCGCCAAAGATCACGCATCATTGGGGGCGAAGGAATGTTTGCCGAGCACCCGCCCCAAAACCTTGCGGTCGCCGGGTCCATCGGGCGGCTTCGTCCACGCACCCTCGATGTTGCATCATCCACCCCGGCCAGCGCGGTAAAGCGCACGGCCCCGTTGACCGCGAGCCCGATGGTCGTCTCGAGCTGGGTGCCCACGCCCTGGTCGTAAGGCTGACCGGCAATTTGCAGCGGCTTGCCCGTGGCGCTCCGGCCGGTCACGGGACGCGGTCGAGTGAATTCGTCATCCGCCATCCGGGCATCGATGGCCTGACCCAACCAAACGGTTTCCGTGGCGGGTAAAACCGTCAGAACGAGACCGAACAAACCGAGGCAGGATAATTTTTTCATCGAGGTGGAGGGGACAGAAATCGGACGATCGCTCAGTCGGAGGAAAATCATCTGGAACCACAATTAAAGCCACCAATGAACGCGGGTAAAGCAATGGAGGGCCCGCGTCCCTGCGGACCGACGAGCGGCGGTCCTACATTCTTCAAAATAATTCTAGCTAAAGAGTGTCCTGTCACCCCCCCGAGCGCTTGCCTCCGGCTAGGGTCGCATGGCAATCTCCGGTCATGTCCCTGCCCACCTCGTTCACCGGCGTCACCGTTCACACGAAAGCCAATGTCTATTTCGACGGCCGCGTCGTCAGCCACACCGTGCTGATGCCCGACGGCGCCAGGAAGACCCTCGGGCTGATCTATCCCGGCAGCTACCACTTCGGCACCGGCGCCCCCGAGCGGATGGAAATCACCGCCGGCGCCTGCTGCGTGACGCTCGATGGCTCGACCGCGGTGCAGGACTACGCCGCCGGGACGAGTTTCGATGTCCCCGGCAAGAGCGGTTTCACCATCGAGGTGAAGGCCGGCCTCTGCGAATACATCTGCTCGTTTCTGTAAGAGAGCGGCGCCGAGGTGGAACGCGGCCTCTGGACGCGTTTTCCGGGACGCATATCCTGAAAGCGCGTCCGGAGGCCGCGCTCCACCTTTTCGCAAACTTGCTCGCGCGCAGGCTGCTCCTCCCTATGTTCCCCGGATGCGATTCCTGAAGACTGCGGTACTGACCGCTGGACTGGCCTTGGTTGTTTCACTGTCCGCCACCGAAAAACTGGCCGACGGCCTCTACGCCGAATTCACCACCCCGCGCGGGACCTGCCTCGCCGAGCTGAATTACACCAAGGCGCCGCTGATGTGCGCCAACTTCTCCGGGCTCGCCGAGGGCACGCTCGCGCCGATGAACGGCAAGCCCTTCTACACCGGCCTCACCTTTTACCGCGTCGTACCGGGCTTCGTCATCCAGAGTGGCAATCCCGGGCTCAAGGATACGGATGATGACAAGGCCGCGCACCCGCACCGCTTTACCGACGAATTTGTTCCCGGTTTGCGCCACGATGGGCCCGGCATCCTGTCGATGGCCAATGCCGGCCCCGACACGAACAGCTGTGAGTTTTTTATCACCCTCGGAGCCACGCAGCGCCTGAACTACCTGCACAGCGTCTTCGGCCGCGTCATCCGCGGGCTCGATGTCCTCCCGCAGATCAAGCCGGACGATGCCTGCATGATCAAAATCCTGCGCGTCGGTGCCGCGGCGCAGGCTTTCCGGAATGATGCCGCGGCCTTCAAGGCGCTGGCCGCCGCGGTCAAGCCATACGCCGGCCCCCAGGAGCCCGGCCCAACCGCATATTTCGACGACCCGACCGCGCTGTTACCGACCGAGGTGCCGCGGGCAAAGAATTTCAACTTCAAGCTGGCGAACTTCGAGCGCGTCACCGGCATCAAGATCGCCGCCCGGATGTTCGCGAAATCCCCGTCTGCGGCCGAGGACAAGATTCCTGGCGCGTTCATGCACGCGCTGGCTGAAAAACTCGGCACGGTCAAACACGGCGCCGTCGCCGCCTACTTCGCCGACGAGGATGACTGGCGCGTGTGGCTCAGCGACGAAGCGGCCGCCGCCTTCCTCGGCCACCCCGCCACGGCCGCGGACCTGGCGCCCGAAGGTCCGCTGCACCACCTCAAGACCCCCTTCATCGAGGCCGCCATCGCCGAGGGCAACGCCGCCTTCACCCGGCAACAGCAGGCCGCGCCGCCGGACAAGCAACCCCCGCCCGCGCAGCGGCTGAAACTGCAAACCGACGCGATGCTCGACGCCCTCATCCTCAAACTCGAACCCAAATGAACCAGGAAAACGCAGTTGAAACCACGGATTATCAATCAACCCACCCAATCCGGCACGCCGAGACGCCTGCCGCTACACTCCTGCTCAGCATATCACCCTCAATCATGAACTCCCCCACCCGTCTGCTGCTCGCCGCCCTGCTCCTCACTCCCTGCTCCCTGCTCCCCGCCGCGGACCCGTCCGCCGCCGCCTTGGCGAAGGGGGACGGTCTCCACGACCTGGTCGCCAACAAGGTCGCCGCCGAGTACGCCTCGCTCGAGGCTCTCTACCGGGACCTGCACGCCCATCCCGAGCTCTCGCTCATGGAGGTCAAGACCGCCGCCAAGATCGCCAGTGAGCTCCGCGCCGCCGGGTTCGCGGTCACCGAGAATTTCGGCGGCACCGGCATCGTCGGCGTGCTGAAAAACGGCGCCGGCCCCACCCTGCTCATCCGCACCGATCTCGACGGCCTGCCCGTGCAGGAGGAGACCGGACTGCCTTACGCCAGCACCACGCGCGTCACCAGTCTTTCCGGCCAGGAAGTGTCCGTCATGCAGGCCTGCGGCCATGATATCCACATGACCGTGTTTACCGGCACCGCGCGCACGCTCGCGGCGCTCAAGGAGCATTGGTCCGGCACGCTGGTATTCATCGGCCAACCCGCCGAGGAAATCGGCGCCGGCGCCCGCGCCATGCTGACCGCCGGACTCTACCGGAAGTTTCCCCGGCCCGATTATGCGATTGCGGTGCACGACAGCGCCACACTGCCGGCAGGAACCGTCGGCACGGTCGAGGGCTACATCATGGCCAACGTCGACTCCATGGACATCACCGTGCGCGGCATCGGCGGCCACGGGGCCTATCCGCACACGACGAAGGATCCCATCGTGCTCGCCGCGCGCATCGTCGGCGCGCTCCAGACCATCGTCAGTCGCGAGACGCGACCCGTTGATCCCGCCGTGATCACGGTCGGCTCCATCCACGGCGGCACCAAGCACAACATCATCCCCAACGAGGTGAAGCTGCAGCTCACGCTCCGCTCCTATTCCGACCCGGTGCGGCTGCACACCATCGAGGCCATCAAGCGCATTTGTCGCGGTGAAGCCATTGCGGCCGGCCTGCCGGACGACCTGATGCCGATCGTCACCCTGGTGGGGGAGCAATTCACCCCCGCGACCTACAACGAACCTTCGCTCACCCGCCGGATCCGTGGCGCGCTCACCAACTGGCTCGGGGCCGACAAGGTGAGGACCATCGATGCCGAAATGGGCGGGGAGGATTTCAGCGAGTTCGGCCGCACGGTGGAGAAGGTGCCGCTGTGCCTCTTCCGCATCGGCGCGGTGGCCCCGGAGAAAGTCGCGGAGAGCGAGCGCACGGGCGTGGCCCTGCCCTCGCTGCATTCCAGCAAGTTCGCCCCCGTGCCCGAGCCGACGATCAAGACCGGCGTCACCGCCCTGACGGCGGCCGCGCTCGAGCTGCTGGCGAAGAAATAGTCTGCCCACGGCGTCCTGGATCCGGACCGGTGGCGGCAAGCCACCCCCCGTTCGAGTGGTTACGGCTATTGTCAACTAATAGTATACTTATGGTTTGGGCGGTACCGCCCGCCGCGGAGATTGGCCCCGGACTTTATCGCGTGTTTTCAAACCCGCGTTCGCGGCAAATCGCCCTTTCTTTCCCGGCCGACCGGATGCAGTGTGCGGTACTCGCCATGCGCCAATACGGCATCCTTCTCATTCTCGGCCTGATTCTGGCCTTCATCGCATTCCAGGCCCGCACCGGTATTTTGCGCCGGAAAAACCCCGGGGAGCCGACGAACATCTATATGCGGCAGGTCATGGAGAACCCGCAACTCAGCAGCGCGGACGCCGCCCTCCTGCGCGAAAAATACGGCACGGCCCACCCCAAGCCATCCGGACTGCGCTACCTTGTGCGCAATCCCGGTACTGGTCCCACGCCGACACTCGGTGCCGAGGTCGTCGTGCATTATGATGGCTACCTGCTCGACGGCACCAAATTCGACAGCTCGCGCGATCGCGGCGCGCCCTATGCTTTTCGCGTCGGCACCGGTCGCGTGATCAAGGGCTGGGATGAAGCCTTTGCCACCATGAAAAAAGGCGAGAAACGCACGCTCATCGTCCCGTGGTGGCTCGCCTACGGGGAGGAAGGCAAGGGCTCCATCCCTTCCCGGGCCACCCTGATTTTCGAGGTGGAGCTGCTCGACATCCGGTGAAGGGAGGGCCCGCGTCCCTGCGGGCCGATCGTTGGGCGCCAGGCCGGACCTCGGCCCGCAGGGAGGCGGGCCCTTCCGGGATGTCAGGCGCCATTGAAATCCGGCCGGCCGCTACGTCTCATCCGGGCTCAGACCATTGCCTTGGGTGGAACGTGGCCCCCGGAAGCGTTTTGCCCTCGGCGCCCCAAGCCAACCCGTCCAGAGGCCGATTCCACCAATCAGTATGGGAATTTCAACTGCGTAGATCTCGCTCAATTTCATGATCCCGTCTCACAGCCCCAGCAGGCTGCCGTTGCGCTTGAGCCATTTCTCGGCCTCGCGCCACCCCGGGCAGACCTCCTCGACGCGGGCCCAGAAACGCGCCGAGTGATTCATTTCCTTCAGATGCGCCGCCTCATGCGCTTACCATCCACGCTGAGCAGCGCGCGCGT
>JANMVS010000352.1:0-2670 GCA_031392885.1 Verrucomicrobiota bacterium | reverse complement strand
GGCCGCCCAGGGCCGCGGCGGGCAGTTCGCCATCAACTGCGACGAGTCCCTCCTGGTCGGCATCGGTCCCGATCCCGACGGCAAGGTCATCCCGCGCACCCCGCCGCCCAACGGCGGCGGCGGCACCCTCGAGGCCAACTGGGCCGCGGGCACGCCCAAGATGATCTACACCGTCAACACCAAGACCGGCGAATTCAAGGTCATCCATCGCGAGAACGACTGGACCAACCACCTGCAATGCTCGCCGACCGACCCGCAGCAAATCCTCTTCTGCCATGAGGGCCCGTGGCACTTCAATGACCGCACCTGGACCGTTCGCGCCGATGACGGCAAACCCGCCCGCCTCCTTCACCAGCGCACCATGAACATGGAAATCGAGGGCCACGAGTTTTTCAGCCAGGATGGCAAGACGGTCTGGTATGACCTGCAGACCCCGCGCAGCACCGTGTTCTGGCTCGCCGGCGTCGAACTCGCGACCGGCCGTCGCACTTGGTATAATCTCAAGCGTGAGGAGTGGTCCGTGCATTACAACATCTCGCCTGACGGCAAGTTCTTCGCCGGCGACGGCGGCTACCCGGGCAGCGTCGCCGCCCGCGGGCCCGATGGCGAAACCATCAACCCGCCGGCACAGGGCCAGTGGATCTACCTGTTCCGGCCCGTCATGGTGCGCGGCAGCTCCTTCCGCGACCAGCGGGAGCTCATCGACACCGGCTTCTTCAAATCCGAGCGGCTCGCGAGCATGGCCAACCACAACTATGGCAAGACCACCGGCGTCGAGCCCAACCTCACCTTCACCCCCGACGGCAAGTGGCTCATTTTCAGCGGCAACTTCCACAGCCCGCAGGTCGACAACAAGCACGTCACCCACGTTTACGCCGTGGAGATTGCCCGGAAGCAGTAAGGATATCCCCGCCTGATGAAGCTCCACCTCCCGGTCGCCATTCTTCCCGCGCTGCTTCTCATGGTCGCACCGCTCTTCGCTGCCGACCCCGCGCGCTCCTAAGCCCCCGCCGATGCGTCTGCTCCTGCTTATTGCCCTCCCTCTCACCACGCTTGCCGGAGCCGGGGCCACCACCCCAGCCCCGTGGGTGCCCGACCGCGGCGACGGCACGTATCAAAATCCCGTGCTGTTCGCCGACTACTCCGATCCGGATGCGGTCCGCGTCGGCCGCGACTTCTATCTTACTGCGTCGAGTTTCCACGCCACGCCCGGCCTGCCGATCCTTCACTCCAAGGACCTCGTCAACTGGACGATCATCAACCACGTCTTCGCCGCGCAGCCACCCGCCGGGTATTTCTCCAAACCGCGCCACGGTCAGGGCGTGTGGGCGCCGGCGATCCGCCACCATGGCGGAAAATTTTGGATGTTCTATCCCGACCCCGACTTCGGGATCTACGTCACCACCGCGACCGATCCCGCGAGCGAGTGGTCGGCGCCATTTCTCCTCGAGGCCGGCAAGGGCCTCATCGATCCCTGTCCGTGCTGGGATGACGACGGCACCTTCTATTTGATCCACGGCTGGGCCAAGAGCCGCGCCGGCATCGCGAATCTCCGCACGCTGCACCCGCTCAGCGCCGACGGCACCATCATCATCGACGCGAACAAGCTGCCGGGTCCTTCGCCGTCCCGCAGACCTCGGATGAATTCGATGCGCCGAAACTTGGGTTGCAGTGGCAATGGAACGCCAACCCGCAAGCTAACTGGGCCTCACTCACCGCGAAGCCCGGTTCGCTCCGCCTCGCCAGCATCCCCGCCCCCGGTGCAACCGAGACCGGCCACGCCGACTTCGACTGGCTCCGCGTCACTCCAGCAGGGAAATAATTTATCCGTCCCATGAAACTCCGCCGCTTAGTCGCGCTCAGCCCTTCGCTGCTTAGCTTGGTCGCGCCACTTGGCGCCCAGCGACCCGAGGATCAGCCCTTGCCGCCGCCACCCACCGAGCAGGTTGCATTCAAGTTCGTCTTCGGTCCCGGGCCGGTCGCGGACGGTGGCACCCGCGTGCGGGCCGGCGAGGCCGAGGCGCGCCGCTGGGACGATAAGCTCACCATCGAGTTTACCGGCGCCCGGCCGGCCCTTCCGGCCATGGAAATCGTGAAGGACGGCACAGTGCCGACGATCTTCGTCGCCGGTGATTCCACGGTGGGCGATCCGCGCTGCGGCCCGGGCGGCAACTGGCCGACGCAGCTCTGCCAGTTCCTCAAGCCCGAGGTCGCAGTCTGCAACAGCGCCGATGGAGCGCCGGAGCAACGGCGACACGGTCGGCCCCTGGGCCCGCGCCATGCGGGAGTTTGCCGCCCGGGAGAACGTGCCGCTCATCGACCAGTGGGCCATGAGCAAGGAGATGTGGACTGCGCTCGGGCCAAATGTTGGCACAGCGTTTGCCGACCAGACGCACCTGAACGGCTATGGCGGCTTTTTGCTGGCAAAAAACATCGTCCGCGGCATCAAGACCAGCGTGCCCGGTCTGGCCAAGTACATCGTGGATGATTTTAAAAATATGGACCCGGCGCACCCCGAGCCGCCGCCCACCTACCTCCGTCAGTCCTCGGGCCCGTCCTCGTCACCCGCGCGATGATCCGAAATCCGACGGGTGAACTGCCGGTTTTCTCGCCATGAAACTCCTCCTTATTTTCTGTCTGCTCGGTCTCACCCCGGGCCTGCTGGCGGCT
>JANMVS010000342.1:0-12851 GCA_031392885.1 Verrucomicrobiota bacterium | reverse complement strand
GTATGCACTTCGGTGAAGGTGAAACGCCTCTTCCTCCACTTGGCCGAAAAACACGGCCACCCCTGGTTCAAGCAGGTTGACCTGACCAAGGTTTCGCTTGGTAGCGGCAAACGCGTGCTCGTCGCTGGCGGACGGCTCGATGCCAAATACCTGATCACCGTTCCGGCGGCAGCCGAAACCCCGTCCGACGCACCATGAAAGCCAGCCCGTTTTTCAAGCAAGCCGACCTGCTCGTGCAGGTCATGCCGTTCGTGAACGCTGAAGCGTGCTTCGCCCTCAAGGGCGGCACCGCGATCAATTTATTCGTGCGCGATTTCCCCGGCTGTCCGTGGACATCGATTTGGTTTACCGGCCGGTCGAAGATCGGCCGACCACACTGCGCGGAATCGACGCCGCGCTTCAGCGCAGCGCGGCGAAAATTCGCCGTGCGCTGCCCGGCGTGCAGGTGAGGGAGCAGAAACTAACCAAAGAAAACCTCATCATCAAGCTGACCGTGCGCGCGACCGGCGGCGCCGAGGTGAAGATCGAACCCAACACGGTGCTGCGCGGAGCGCTGCATCCAACCTCAGACCTGAACCTGACGCCCAAGGCCGTCGCGATGTTTGGCCGGTCCGCCACGATGCGCGTCGGGTCGCTGCCCGGTTTGTATGGCGGCAAGTTGTGCGCGGCGCTCGACCGCCAGCACCCGCGCGATCTCTTCGACGTTCACGGCCTCTTTCTAAACGAGGGCATCACGGACGACATCCGTCGTGCCTTCGTGATCTTTCTGGCGAGCCATGATCGTCCGATAAGCGAACTGCTCTCCCCGAATCGGAAGGATTTGAAGCAGGTCTTCGCCGACCAATTCGAAGGCATGACGCTCGACCCGGTGCCGCTCGCGGCGCTCGAAAGCGCCCGTGAGCAAATGATCAAACAGATCAACGCCGACCTGACGACCGCCGAACGGGAATTCCTGCTGTCCATGAAACGGCTCGAACCGAAATGGGACCTGCTGGGATTGCCCGGAATCGAGCGGTTGCCGGGGCCGCAGTGGAAGCTCTACAACCTGCGCAAAATGGACCCGGCCAAACGACAGGCCGCCGAAGAACTGCTGCGCCGAAAGCTCGGGCTTTAGGAGCAGGGCATGGAGGGTTAACGAGGATGGCTGTGACCGTTTGATTTGACCCGCCCATACCACCATTTGCTTTTTCCCCGGCGTAATTCCAGAGCCATGACATGCTCCTGGGGTTGAGGTTTGTTTGAGACCTCTCGCAACGCGGAGCATCGTGCAGCCCCCCCCGAAAACCCGGTAGCCAAACTATGGACGACCATGGGGCTGACTCTCTCCGAGCGAAGGGCGCGTGGTCTGACAATCAACCCCTGCACCCAATTTATCGCCCCCCTGCTCGGGGGGATTTTTTGGGGCGAGTCAAGCGGGAGGGCCCGCGTCCCTGCGGGCTGTTCTGGGGATTCGGCGGCGGGCAACGCCAAGGCCTGCAGGGACCAGCCTTCGCGCCCAGCCTGCGGCGCGGCAAGCTCGGGCTCTCCAGATTTAAAACCCGCGGCCGTCGGCCTTCGTGCCGCAGAAAGCGACTTCGATGCCAAGTTGCGCCGCGAGCGAGGCCTTGGTGTAGGCGGCGAGATCAGCGGCGGCGGCGGACTTCGCATAGGCCACCTGGATGTGGTTGGCCTGGTGGCGGGCCATCATCAGGTCGCGGGTCACGCCGTACGTGACCGCATGCATGATGGGCCACTGCGGCGTCGTCGCCTTCCACCGCCGGACCGTCTCCGCGTGCGGCAACGCGATCACCTTGGCGCGGCCGATATCCATCTTGAGCTTGCCGCCCTGCACGAACACGCGGCTCCAGACAATCTCGCCGGGCTTCGCGATGCCGCGGAGCGAGCCGCCGCCCAGCTGGAAATACATCGGCGGCTGCCGCAGCGAATCCGAGCCCGCCCAGCCGCCGATGTGGTGGTCGGCGGGAGCGCTGCCGGAGATGAGGAAGACCCAGACGTATTCGTCCGTGGTGCCGGACTTGTCCCAATCGCCCCAGCGCAGATCGTGGAGGGTGTTGGCCTTCGGCTGACCGAGGGCGGCATGGACGCGGTTGGTGAAGAGTCCGTCGAGGCCGGCGCATTCGTCGACTTCGTTGAAATGCACGATGGGCTCGCCGGGGCGGATGATTTTTCCCGCGGCATTCTTGACCGGCGGCCGGGCGGTGGAGTTGAGCGTGCCCTCGACCAGATCGGAGGCGGGCAGCAGATCCTTGAGCCCTTGCTGATACTGGATGCCGATCGTTTCGCAGCCGAACTCGTCGGCGATGCGGCACGCGGCGATGTAGGTTTTGCACTGCAGCAAGACCTGGCGCTTGGTCAGCTCCGTCGCCTCGTCGCGGCCGAAGTGAAACCGGAATCCCTGCTTGATGTACCAAGCGAAGACCGCCTTCGCTTCCCGGTCCGTGACCTGCGTCGCGGCGTAATAGAGCGCGGACTGGGAGAGGCGCTCCTTGCATACGCCGCACTGATAGAGCAGGTCGTCGGGGATGATGGCATTATACATGCCCATGCAGCCCTCGTCGAAGATGCCCATGATGGATTTGCGCCGCCGCAAATCCAAAGCGATGCGCTTCGCCACCGCCCTGGCTTGGGCGGGAACCGTGGCCCGGGCGAACGTTCTGACATGGGGCGTGCGATGCTTCAGGGAGCCGGTCATCAGCCAGGTCGCCAGACCTGCTTTGAAAAATTCGTCCTCGAATTTTTCACTCCACAGCGTGGAGTATTTCACGCCGGCCTTGGTCAGGGAGCCGTTGAGATTGAGCATGCCGACGAGCCCCGGCCAGGTGCCGGACCAGTTGGCGACCGTCAGGATGGGGCCCCGGTGGCTCAAAAGGCCGCCCAGCAGATGATGCGAATACTGCCACACCGCCTCGGCCACAATCAGCGGGGTGTCCGGATCGAGGCTGGCGAAAACCGCGAGACCTTCCTGCTGCGAGGCAATGAAACCGTTTTTGACCTTGGGCTTGTAGGGATGGGCGCGGACGAGCTGGTGGCCGAAATCCGCCACAGCGGCGGCGAGTTTCTTCTCCATCGCCACCTGGGCGGGCCAGCAGACTTGATTAGCCGATTGGCGCAGGTCGCCGTTGGCCACGAGCAAAACAGTTTTGGCGGCGGAGGGCATGGTGCGAACAATCCAGTGCAATATGCCGGCCCGGGCAAGCCTGCGGTCGACCCGGGTTGTTTAACGTTAACCTCGTCCAGTATCGGGGGGAGACAATAAGGGTCAGGTTTTAGGTTTATATGTGAGCGCACGGAAAAGTTTGGCGGCCGGGGCACCCGGCCGGCGCAACCGCCCGACCATCTGGCTCACGCCGACCGGCGTGCCCATGTGGAGTTGCGCGCACAGCCAGCCGTTCGAGGCCTGGGTGCTTTGCTTGAGCTGAGCGGCGATGGCGACCTTCCAAGGCGCGGATTTGCGCTCCATTGCGGCCTCCGCCTCGGTCTTGCCGACCTGCCGCAGACAGCGTGTCAGCGCCGCCTGCCATTGTGCAGCCCTGATCTCCCGGGCTCCCGCACCTTCCCAGGCGCGGGAGCTGGCCGCCAGTGCATGGTCCTTGATTAAGGCGGCTTTGAACTCCCCGCTGCCCAGCGCCCAGCCTTTGCTCATCGTCACGTATGCCTGCGACTTGCCGGCCGGTCCCTCCGCCGCCTGCCAGCCCAGGTATTGCTCGTAGGCCTGCCAACCCGCTCGCGTGTCGCTTAGATCGCCCGCCTCGTGGAGGGAGGATTCAAATTGCATGAACCGCGGCCGGTCCTTCGGGCGGACCAGATACCAGGAGCTGGAGAAACGATAGTCCCGCAGCGCGGCCACGGCCGCAACCCCGGCCCGCACCGGGTTCAAATGGATATAGTGGCAGACCTGGCCCAAGGGGGCGCCTTCCTCCACCAGCAGGCTCTTGTAGCGGCCTTGGAACAGGTGCCCGCGTTCGCCGCGCAGTTTGTTGAAACGGTTGGCGAAGGTCGCCTGCAGCCACTGCATGCCCGCCACCAAATTGCCCTCCGGGGTTTCCAGCGCGAGGTGATAGTGGTTGCTCATCAGCACATACGCATGCAGCACCCAGTTTGACTTGCGGCAGGCCGCGAACAGGCAGGCTTCAAACGCCCCCTTCGCCCGCTCCGTCCCGAAGATGGCGGAACGGTAGTTGCCCCGGTTGATCACATGGTAGCAGGCCCCGGGATATTCCAATCGCAGCTTGCGCGGCATGCGACCGAAGCTGCCGGCCCCGGCCGCCCAGTCAACATTAATACCTAAGACCTGACCCTTTTAGGCATCCCCATTCGACTAGGAAACAGTTTGTCGCAGCTTGTTTTTCTGGACGTTATCCCAAATCAAAAGCCCAAGGCCAGCCGTAAAGGTAAACGCAAGAAGCATGTAAACGGGCATTTTGAAATACATTATCGGTCCATACATTTCACCGTAGTGACCATTTGGCAGTCGTTGCATAGCAGGATCAACTAGCATGATCTTAAATCCTATTCCCAAGAACAGAGATAGAATGATGAACGCCATACCTAGTGTTTTTTTCATGTTATTCGCACTTCTTTTTCTGTCGTTTTTTGGCATCCACGATAAGACGATCTGCTTCGTCTTTACAGTTGTTGAAACACTCCCACGGATGTCCCGGTTCCTTTTTCCGTTCATTAAATAGCCTATCGACAATATCGTCCATCGATGAATCCCCAACTTTCGGGCCTTTGCCGCCATCGGGCATGAATGGCTTCTTCCACCAAGGGGCGTCTTCATAAGCGGCTTTTTCACGGATCGCTTCCTTTGCAGCTGACCGATCCTCAATCGCATTCTGATGCCACACCCCATTGTCCTTGTCGTCGTAAGTATTTCCCCAACTGTATGTATTTTCGAGCGAGCCGTTCTGATTGGTTGTATAAATGAAGGTATGGGATACCGGGCTACTAACGGGATCACGCACGATGTTATTTTTTGGATTGAGTTGCCGATTCTGCTCGAAGGTATCTAGCCCAAACGGATCGATGCCAGTGACTGGATTGCCGTTGGCATAGGCAAAACGATTCAAGGCGGGCGGCGAGTCAATGCTCCCGAGAATAGAGTCCTGATTGAGAAAACGGCGAAGCGCGGGGCGGTAGTAGCGAGCGCGGTGATAATATATCCCGTTGGCGTCGGTCTGAACGCCCCACTTGCCATTGAACAGAAACGGCGTGTTGGTGGTGCCGGTGCGTGAGAGCAACTCACCATAGACGCCATAGCTGGCGCGGTCGGTGACGGTCCCGGTGCCGTCAGTCAGGGCGACGGTGTCACCGCGGCGGTCGTGGTGATAGTAACGGACGACTGAACCAGTCTCCTCATGCAGGAGGCCGAGGCCATATACGTAGAACGTCTTCGTGCCATCGGGTGTGGTGCGGACGAGAACCTGATCGAGTGTGGCGTTGGGATTGACCACGTAGGACGTGGTTCCTGCGCTGCTGGTGACCGAAATACGGCGATTATCCGCGTTGTAGCCATAGGTCAGGCCGCCGGCGGAGCTGAGTCGGTTTCTCGCGTCGTAGGTGTATGCATCCGGCAAGAGGCCGGACGCGACCGTTAAGAGGTTGCCATCGGCATCAAAGGTCGTGGCCGCGCCATTGTGGGTCAGGAGCCGGTTGTCGGCATCGAAGGTCTGAGTGCTGTTCGCAGCCATCGGCCCGATCCCGGGGAAGAGTGTCTCCGCGGTCAATTGGCCGGCCGCATCATAACCATGAGTGCCAGAATAGATCACCGTGGTGCCATCAGGAGCCAATTCGGTGAGCTGAATCAACTGTCCGGCATCATCGTAAGCCCTCACTTGCTTCGTGCCGTTAGGCCGGAGAGTCCCCGTAACCTGGCCGACGGCATTGTAACTGTAGGTGGTCACCCGGTTGGCCCAGTCGGTCACCGTGCTGAGGCGGCCCGCCGTGTCGTAAGCGTAGTTGACCTCCTTGGGTGGCGTGCCGGGATAGATGAGCTTGGTCAGCCGGCCGATGTCGTCGTAGGTGTAGCCGATGACATTACCGTCACCATCCGTGTAGGAAGTCAGCCGGCCCAAGGCGTCGTAGACTCGGGTCAGAGTCTTGCTCCCTTCGGCCACCGTGAGCACGCGGCCGTCCGCGTCGCGGGCCAGGTTGATCGTCCCAACTGGGTCGGCCGTGCTGGAAAGCCGTTGGGCATCGTCGTAACTCAGCGTAGTGGTCTGAGTGGAAGGCTCGACCACCGTGGCGGGCAAACCGCGGGAATTGTAGGTGTAGCCGGTGGCATGCCCCTCGGGCGTCGTGGCCGTGATCAACCGCCCGCCCGCATCGTAGACGAAGGCCGTCGTGTTGGCCGCCGGGTTTTTGAGCGAGGTGCGATTGCCATCGAGATCAAAGCCCTGCTCGGCCACGAGGCTGCCGGGATCGGTGACCTTTTTCAGCCGGTTGAGGGCATCGTATTCGAGGCCGGTCTGCCGGTTGAGCGGATCCTTGGCCGTGATGCGGCGGCCAACATCATCGTAGGTGAACTGCGAGGCGCGGCTGAGCGGATCGGTGACGGTCGTGAGCAGGCCCCGCGAGTTGTAGGCGGTCTCGGTGCGCTTGCCGAGGGCGTCGACCACGGCGGTCAACTGGCCGGCCGCATCGTATTCATAGTTGGTGGTCAGATTGCCCGGTGCCACTACAGAAGTCAGACGGCCGGCTTCGTCGTAATTGTAAGTGGTGATCAAAGGCGAAAGGCCGGAGGCGGGCGGCGGTGTCGTGATGGTCTTCAACCGGTCCTCGCCGTCGTAAGTGTAAGTCGTGACCTTGCCCAAGGCATCGGTGCTCGTGAGCACATTGCTATTGTTGTCGTAGGTGTAGGCCGTGACCGCCCCGGTGGGCTCGGTAACGGTAGCGACGCGGTTGCGGTGGTCGTAGGTGTAGGTGGTGGTTTGGTTGAGGGCATTCTTCGCGGTGAGCACGTTGCCGAGGGCGTCGTAGGTGAAGGTGACACGCTTCGCGAGAGCGTCCTCACGGTAAAGGAGCCGGCCGTTCGCGTCGTAGCCAAAGCCGGTGACAACACCATTGGGGTCGGTGACCGAGGTGAGACGACCGGTTGTATAGGTGTAATTGTATATGCCGCCACCGGGCAGGGTCATTGTAAGCGGCAGCGAATTGCTGTCGTAGGTCCAAGTCGTCGTCCGGCCGAGTGCGTCCTGCACGGTCAGCAGGTTGTTCTTCGCGTCGTAGGTGCGGGTGGTAACCTGAGCGGACTGCCCGGCAGCGGGTACGGGGAGCGTGGTCGTCAGCAGATTGTTGCGCACGTCGTAGGTGTAAGTGGTCACCTTGCCGGCGGAATCAGTCGCCGTGAGGACATTGCCCTGCGCGTCGTAAGTGTAGGAACTGGTGCGATTGAGCGGGTCGGTGACCGAGGTTACGCGGTTGGCCGCATCGTACGTGTAGCTCGTGGTGTGGTTCAGTGCGTCTTTGACCGAGAGCTGGTTGTAGTTTGTATCGAAGGTATGGACGGACTGCTTGCCCAGGCGGTCAGTGACTGTGGTGACAATGCGCGGCATCAGGGCGGTGGTAACACCGGCCGGGTCGGTGACTGAGGCCGCATTCCCGGCGGAGTCATAATTGACGGAGGTGACCAGACCGCCCGAGGTGGCGGTGATCAAGCGGCCGTTCGCATCGTAAGCATAATTGATGCCCGAGCCATTGGGCAGGCCGATGCTGGCCAGCTTGAGACCGCCGGGGGCGGTCAAGGGCAGCGGGACCAGCTTGGCGGTATCGGAAGGCGCATAGATGACGCTGCCGGGACGGGCAATCTCCTCGTAGGAAAGGACGATGGGCTGGTTGCCAGCGACGCCATCATCCTGCGCAATCACCCGGGCGTTGCCGTCATAGGTATTGTTCGTGAGCACGGCGGCAGTGGTCTCATCCACCAAGGTGAGCAATTCCAGGTTCGAGGCCTCGTAGCTGAATGTGGCCTGCTTGCCGCGTTGATTGGTAATGGTCCGAATCCGCGGGATGTTGCCGGGATAGTAATTCCAGGAGCCAACAGCCCCGCTGGCGTCGGTGAGCGAAATCAGGTAATTGTTGCCGTCATAGCCAAAGTCCAGGGAGGTGTTGGAGATCGGTTCCAATATCCGGCTCAGGCGTGTATCACCCGTAAGATAAGTCAGGACCAATTTGCGCCCTTGCGGATCACGATCCTCGACAAGGAAGCCGGAGGCGTTGAATAGCAAGGAGGACTGGTCCCGACGCGTCAGCAACCAGCCGCCGCCAACCTGCGTCGTGATCCGTTCATAGCGGGAATTATCGTCCGCCGATACATATAACCCGCCGGTCTGGGCATCCGGGATAAACAGGCTATCGCTGCCCCCGCCACGTCGGATCAAAAGGTTCGCCCCGGAAGTGAACAGACGAATCTCGTATTCATGGTTCCAGCCAAAGCCCTGCCGTGAGGACCCGGTCGCCTGCTGTCGACGGGCGAGCACGCTATTGTAGCTGAGGCTGAAGCTCCAGTTGCGTGCCCCCGTAAAGCTGAACAGGGGCCGAGTGGCGGCTTCCGCGCCCGTCGCGAGTTGGACCGGGTCGCCCACGGTATCAAGCCGCTTCAGATTCGTTTTGCCTAGTTTATCCGCGCCAGGAGTGCCGGTGTCGTTGGCCGTTCCTCTGAGGAACGGCACGGAGGATTGGGCTATGCCGTTCACATAGGAAACAGACATGACGGTACGCCAACTGAAGTCGCTCGGACTATTGCTGTAGCCGAGTTCCAGGTCGATCCGGCCAGAGTAAGTTGCCCAATTGCCCCCGATGGCGGAATAGAGCAGGGAGTTGATATCGAATGAACTGTTCGCCGCCGGTCCACTGGTGGGGTAAGCGATCCAATTCGCAACGGCGTTGGGGGAGACTCCCGGGGGAAAGCCAAGGGTTACTCCGCCCCCGCCCAAGGTGAGGTTATCGCTGATGATGGCATTAAACGAGTCCTGAGCAAAAGTGATTTGCGAACTGTCATACCACGGCCAAGAGGCGGCGGTAAAACTGCCACTCGAAGGTATATTTCCAGCCTGCAATGCAGGGATGCCCAAACCAAGGGCGCAAATGACCCCCGCATAAGCACGAATGTAAAAGATGAAATTCCTCATGGTGTGGCCCTCCGCTCGATCGTAAGCCGGATTCTTCGGCCTAGGTTGGGTGTCCCGACGGCGGTGGCGTCGCGCACAATGACCGTGGCGATGCCGTTGCTGATCGTCGTACTGACATTGACCGTGGCTCCGGAGTCGGAGGTCCAAGTCGTGCCGCCGTTACCGGAAACCTGCACAATGTAGGTGAGATCGGAGGGAGCGGGCTCGGGCCGCGCATACGTGAGAGTGAGATAATCACTGCCACTGAAGTTGGTCAGCTTCACACTGGGATACTCCCCTACGGCCGTGACATTCGGGGCGAGGCCGAAGGCGTATTTAGCCAGGTTGGGCAGGCCGTCGTTGGCGAGGATGGCAGTATCCGCACCATTGCCCGAGCCATCAGCAGGAAGGCCATACGCCGTGCGCCACGCCACGATGGTGCCATTTCCGATACCCGTTGAAGTGACGGCCGTCAGGTTGCTGGCGGCAGAATGAGTGAACTGAATCAGTTGCCCGCCCGAGTAGTCCGCAAGTATGACCCGACCCGAAGCGTCGTAGCTATAGGCTATCGGGCTCGATCCGCTGCTGACGATCGTGCTCAAGGCAAAGGCGCGTCCGTTGGAGAAATCGACCGGATTGGTGCCCGCGGCGTATTCCTGGATGTTGGTAAGACCATCGCCATCGAGATCGCCGGCGCGGTCGTTGAGCGCGGGATTCAGGCCGTGGGCCGACTCCCAAGCGTCGTCCATGCCGTCGTGGTCGGCGTCGATGAAGAGCGGATTCTCGAAGGCGATCAGCAGGTCGTCGAAATTCGTGGTGAGGGTCGGGTGCCCGCTCAGGCCCAAACCGGTGAACGCCGCCGACGCATTATTGCTGAACCCGAGATCGGCCGCGATCATCTGGCCGTTGAAATAGAGATCCCATTTTTTACTGGAATAATCCGACCGGGCGGTCAGTCGCAGCCAGTCGGTGGCCTGGCCGCTGGCAGCCAAAACCGGGCCCTGGCGCGTGGATTGCCAGGTGCCGCCGCCGGCGCCATCACCGTTGAAAGCCTGCAGGAGGCCGGTGGGAGAGGGGCCGGTGAGGGCGACCTGCACCGCATCCGTTTCAAAAAACACCCCGGCGGCCGCCGTCAGGGCCGCCGCCGGCCGGACGAAAAGATCAACGAAAGTGACGCGGGGGTCGCTGTTGACGAAGGCCCGGGTCAGGAGGGCCGGCGGGGTGGCCGGCGCGACCGACACGGCCTGCAGCCCGGCATAGACGGGGGCCGTGACGACGCTGGCGGCCCCGAGCACCGTCCAACCTTTCTGCCCGTCCAACGGTCCGGGCTGGTAGCCCTCGGCGGGCTCAAAGTTGGTGAGAAAAGGCAGCCGGTTGGCGGCTACGGTCACGGTGTGCACCGCCGAAGCAGCAGTCGCCCCGGTGTTATCGGTGGCGACCGCGGTCAGAGCGTAGCTGCCGGGGGCGACCCCGGACCAATTGAACTCATAGGGGGCGGCGAGCGCTGCGCCCAGCTTGGTGCCGCCGTTGAAAAATTCCACCTTGGTCACCGTGCCGTCACTGTCCGTGGCGGTGGCGGCAAGCGTGAAGGTCGCGGGCTCGGTATAACCGGCCCCGTTGGCTGGCACGGTGAGGTCCACGGTGGGCGGCACATTGGGTGAAACGACGGTGATGGTGATGGGCGCGGAGTCCGTGGCCGAACCGGTGTTGTCCGTGGCGCGCGCAAGGTAGTTGTAACTGCCCGCCGCCAGGCCCGAGACCGCGAACTCGAAAGGCGCAAAGGCGTCCTCGCCCAGTTTCACCGGGCCTTGGAAAAACTCGACCTTGGCGACGATCCCGTCGGGGTCCGCCGCCGTGGCCATGAGCAGGAAAGCCGCGGGCGCATTGAAGGCGGCGCCGTCGAGCGGCGCCGTCAGCGCCACGGTGGGCGACTGGTTGGGCGCGACCACGGTCACCGTGACCGTCGGCGAGGGGGCGACCGCATTGAGATTATCATAAGCCTTCGCGCTGAACGGGTAGGTGCCGGGGGCCGTCAGCGTGAGGGTGAAGGCGAAGGGGGCGGCGAAGACTTCGCTGAGCTTCGTTGTGCCTTGGTAGAATTCAACCTTGAAGACGCTGCCGTCGGCATCGGCCGCTTCCGCCGCCAGCGTGAGCGTGGCCGGCGCGGTGTGGAGCGAGCCGTCCACCGGCGCGCTCAGGGTGACCGTGGGCGGCTGGTTGGGACTTGAGACGGTGACGCTGACGGCGGCCGAATCGGTGGTCGCGCCGAGATTGTCCATCGCCCGCGCCGTGTAAGTGAAGTTGCCGGCTGGGACGAGGGTAAGCGGCAGAGTGAAAGGAGCACTGAGGGCTTCGCCGAGTTTGGTGGCCGCTTGGTAGAACTCCACTTTGACAATCGATCCGTCGGCATCGGCCGCCGTGGCCGCCAGCGTGAACGCCGCCGGTGCGGTGTAATTTGCCCCGTTGAGCGGCGCCGTGAGGCTGACCGTGGGCGGCAGGTTGGCGGAGGGCGGCGCGAGCAACCGCAATAGGCCGCTGCCGTTGATCGTGAGTTGGTCGGCTACGAGTCCGCCGACGAGTTGCGAACTGCCATTGAGGGTGACCGTGCCGGACGGAGCGGTCACGTAGCCGTAAACGGATACGTGGCCGTTCAGGGTCAGGCTCCCGCCCGCGAGCTTGAGGGTGAGCCAGGAGGGATGGGCGGCGTCACCGAGGTTGCCGTTGGCGGAAACGTCCGCGGCCAGGGTGACGATCACCGGCCCGACGACATCGAGGTGGCTGGAGCCATTGAGGGTGAGGTGCTGGAAGTTGTAGACGGCGGGCGCGGTGGCGCCGGCCACGCCCAGGACGAAGCTGTTGTTGTCGTTGGCCGTGAAATCGCCGTAGGTGCCCGGCGGTACAACGATCGGGCCGGTGCTGCCGGTCAGCGTCAGGTTTTTCAGCGTCGTGAAATCACCGGGGCTCTGGCCGGAATGAGTGAGGGTGACGGTGCGCGTGCCGGCCGGAAGCGGGGGCAGTGCCACTGTGGGCAAAATGATGGCATCAGTCCGGCGGATGACGTGGCCGAGCGAAGCGCTGCCGTTGAGGGTGATTTTGTGGTTGGCGGGAATCGCGCTGCCGGTGCCATCGAGGGTGCCGCCGTAAGTGGGCGTGCCGTTGAGCCGGACGGAGGGCGTACCCGGCACGAGCAGATTGCCCGTCACACTCGCTCCGCCGTTCATGGTCGTGTTCTCCGCCGTCATCTGTTGGAGGGAGCCTTCGACCCGGCCATTCACGGCGGGGGCGTGGCGGACTTGGGCGGTGCCGGCCAACGGCTGCGCGAAGGCGGCATTGACGCAACAGAGGTAAAGCAGCGGGGCCCCGCGGCAGAACCGCGCCAGCCAACCGGTCCGAGGGGGCGCCCAGCGATAAGACCGGATCACGGTATTGCGAAAAAAGATGGCATGGGGGCTGAGATTCGCGGGCTGGGGCGAAATGCGCGAAGCCAAAAAGACCTATAATTTAGGGTCTTTGCGAGCTTGACTTTGGTGAAATACGGCGGGTTTCCCTTCGGGGGCTAAAAATGTGCCCGGGCGGCAAATCACCGGCGTCAGTGCATCCCTTTCCTGGCCGGCCGCCCGCCTGCAGAGAGAAAAATGAAGACCGCAGCCAGCGCAGTCCCAACTCCTGCTTGCCGGCCGACTGACCAACGGACGATCTATCACCTACTCGGCAAACTTTCCACCTATAATTCGTGGAGGCACG
>JANMVS010000336.1:0-9640 GCA_031392885.1 Verrucomicrobiota bacterium | reverse complement strand
GGCTTGGTCGAATCATTCATCGCGTGGATTTATCACTTCTTGCTCTTTGCCCCGGGGTTGCCGGGCGAAAAAGCCGGATCATCGTTGCCACCATTATGGAGGTGGCCCGGGGTGTTGCCATCAACACCATTGCCGACGCCTTCGTTGGCCTTCGGCTTGGCCGGTGACGCTACATTGCCGCAGGCTTCGACGGTGGTGCCCGTCAACGTCACGGCGCCAATCGCCATGAGTTGTCCGTCCAAACTCCCGCGGGTAACGGTGATGTCCGTGCCCGCTAGAACATTTCCGATGAAGACCGAATCCGTCAGGGTTGCCGCTTGGGTGGTCCGCCAATAGACGTTGTTGTTGCACGTCTCGCCGCTGGTCATGACCACGTTGAAGTTGGTGCCTGTGAGCGCGCCGGTGCCGCTCGTCCCGATTTTGAAAATCCAAGTATCGGTCGAGGAGCCTACGAGGGTCAACGTGCCGCCTGTCGTAGTCGACGCCGCGTCGACACAGTAGACCCCGGGCGCAAGAAACTGGTTCGCGAGGTTGCCGTTGATTACCTGCTCGCACGGCACGTTCGACAGTGCGACGTAGGCGGCCAGGAAGTCGGTGTAGGCCTGCTGGGCGACCGTGTCACCCACGTGGACCGTCCCCGATATGGTGGAATTGGTGTTGGTTAGCGGGCCATGGTCGACACCCACGTCTCCGATGACAATGGAGTCGGTCAAGGTCACCGCGGAACCAGCCAGAACCGCGAAGCTCTGGGCTGAATCAAGTGATGCTCTGGGCTTGGCCTGCGCGGTGGAGACTGTGCAAAAAAGCGCGGCGATTCCTGCGCTGGCTAGGAGGCATATGTATTTGGATTTCATTTTGTTTTTTTCTTTCTTTTGTTGTTTTGTTTGAATTACTGAAAACGGGAAAACCTTACGAAGGCTGAGGTGCCGGCAGCAATTCCTTCCCATTGATTCAATATTATCCGGCAAACGTCCGCGTGAAAATGGGGTGTTGTACTGCCCCAAGTTACACAATTTTGCCCCGGCGCGGAAAAGGCACACACCCCAGTAGCGCCCAGACAAGTCATCTGGGTCCCGGCTTCCTCTATTTGTCGGGATCAACGATCCCGCCCTACAACGCACACCCCCAGCCGGGTAAGGGTTGACGAAACCCGGCTTCAGCAGTGCAGTCTCCGTTGATTGCCTCTGAATTAGCCCACCCCATGTTGTCGCATCTTCGCTCCCTGCTTCGCCTCCAAGAAAGCGGACTCCTGTTGGTTATTCTCGCTCTCGGTCTGTTGCTGACCGCCTTCAGCGGCCGCGTGCGCATTCCATTGTTTGAGCGCAATGCCGATGGCGCCCGCCAGCGGGTCTTCCTCACCAACGATGCCGGCGAGCGCACCCCGGCCTTCACGGAGAAGAACAAATTCCTCAACGCCCAGAATCTCGCGCAACTCGCCAAGGACACCAGCTTCACCGCCGTCATGGCCGTCGGCATGGCGGTCGTCATCATCTCGGGCGGCATCGATCTCTCCGTTGGCGCGATCTACGCCCTCGCCTCCGTGCTCGGTGCGCTGGCGTTGCGCCACTACGGGCCCGAAGGCATCGCGGCCGCCACCTCGCCCGCCGTGGGCGTACTGCTGGGCATGGGCGTCTGCGTCGGCACCGCCGCACTCTGCGGCCTGGCCACCGGCAGCCTCATCGTCGCCCTGGGCGTGCATCCCTTCATCATCACGTTGGGCGGCATGGCGATTTTGCGTGGCATCGCCTTCGTCATCACCAAGGGCCAGTCCGTCGGCGGTTTTCCGCCGGCTTTCCGCGAACTCGTCCGCTACGAGGTCGGTGACGGTCTCAGTATCGTGCCCATGCTGGTGATGCTCCTCGTGCTCGTCCTCGGCTGGATTTTCCTCGCGCGGCTGGCGGCCGGCCGGCGCGTCTACGCCATCGGCGGCAACGAACTCGCCGCCCGCTTCAGCGGCATTCGCGTCGAGCGGGTCAAACTCGGCGTCTACCTGATCTCCGGCATCACCGCCGGCATCGCCGCGCTGCTCTCCCTTGGCTACTATGGCGCCGCCACCTCCGGCGACGGCCAGGGCTACGAACTCAACGTCATCGCCGCCGCCGTCGTCGGCGGCGCCAGCCTCAGCGGCGGCCGCGGCTCCGCCCTCGGCGTCGTGCTCGGCGCCCTCATCATCCAGATGATCAGCAGCGGCATCGTCATTCTCGGCATCGATCAGAATTACAGCCAGATCATCATCGGCTCGGTGGTCATTGCGGCGGTCGTCCTGGATAATTTCAACACCTGGCTCGCCAAGCGCCGCCTGACCGCCAAGGCGGGCTGAAATTTTTAACCACGGATGAACACGGATAAAACCTCCGGCTCAATTGGTGTTCCTTAGTGTCAATTAGTGGTTCCTCCCTCTCCTTCCCAATCCTCATGAAAAAAATCCTATCCCTCCTCGCCGCCGGCCTCGCCGGCGCCGTCCTCGCCTCCGCCGCACCGCGCACCATCACGATCGGTCTCGTCGCCAAATCCCAGGGCAACCCCGTCTTTCAGGCCGCCCGGGTCGGCGCGCAGGACGCCGCCAAGGAACTCAGCGCCAAGCACGGCCTCAACATCAAGATCGACTGGCGCACGCCGAACGAGGAGGACGCCCAGAAGCAGGCCGAGGCCATCGAGCAGCTCGTCCTCGCCGGCGCCGAGGGCATTTCGGTCAGCTGCTCCGACGCCAACAAGCTCACCGACGCCATCAACGCCGCCGTCAACAACGGTGTGCCGGTCGCGACCTTTGACTCCGACGCGCCGGCTTCCAAGCGCTTCGTCACCTACGGGGTCGACGACCTTGAGTGTGGCATCCAGACGATGGCCGAGCTCGCGAAAGTCATGAAGGGCAAGGGCGTCGTCGCCGTGCTCGCCGGCAATCCGAACGCCCCGAATCTCCAGAAGCGCGTGCAGGGCGTGAAGCAGGAAGCGGCCAAATATCCCGGCATCACGGTCCGCGCTGTCTATTACCACAAGGAAACCGCGCAGGACGCCGCCGCCAAGGTCGAGCAGGTCATGCAGGCCAATCCCGACATCACCGGTTGGGCCATGATCGGCGGCTGGCCGCTTTTCACGGAAAACGCGCTCAAGTGGCAGCCCGGCACCGTGCAATGCGTCGCGGTCGACGCCCTGCCCGCCCAACTCGCCTACATCCGCAGCGGTCACGTGCCCGTGCTCCTCGCCCAACAGTGCTACGAATGGGGGCATCGCACCGTCGAGCTGCTCATCGAAAAAATCGTCTTCAAGAAAAACCCGCCTGCCGTGCAGGAGATCAGCGCGCTGATTCCCGTCACCAAGGCCAACGTGGACGAGTTCGGCAAAAACTGGGCCAAGTGGCTGCCGAACTGATCGAGCCTTTCGATCATTACACAGAGAACACTGAGGTAAGCCCAGAGATCACGGAGAGCTTTATGAAATCATCGGCTCCACTGTGTTCTCCGTGACTCCTCAGTGCCCTCTGTGTATCAAAAATAAAAACGTTCGGTCCCAGGCACCAGTGTCCTTCCTCGAGTTCCACGGCATCACGAAGCGTTTCCCCGGCGTGCTCGCGCTCGACGGGGTGAGCTTCTCCGTGGAGCGCGGGACCTGCCACGCGCTCATCGGGGAAAACGGCGCCGGCAAGAGCACGCTGGGCAAGATCCTCGCCGGCGTGCACCCCGCCGACAGCGGGGAATTGAAGATGGACGGCCGCATCATCCATCCGGCCAATCCCCTCGCCGCGCGCGAACTCGGTATTGCGATGGTGCACCAGGAACTCGCGTTCTGCCCGAACCTGTCCGTCGCCGAGAACCTCTGCCTCGGCGACCTGCCGCGCCGCGCCGGTTTCGTGAACCGCACGGAACTCCGCGCCCGCGCCCGCGCCATGCTCGCCACCATCGGCGCTGCCATCGACCCCGCCATCATCATCGGCACGCTCTCCACCGGCCGCGAACAACTCGTGCAGATCGCCGCCGCCGTCGGCACCGGGGCGAAAGTCATCGTGATGGACGAGCCCTCCAGTTCGCTCTCCGCCACGGAGACCGCGGAACTCTTCCGCCTCGTGCGCGAGCTGAAGACCCGCGGCATCACGCTCATCTACGTCTCGCACCGGATCGAGGAGCTCTTTGCCATTTGCGACCACCTCACCGTGCTGCGCGACGGCCGCCACGTCGCCACCGAATCCATCGCGAGCACCACGCCGCACCGGGTGGTCACCCAGATGATCGGCCGCGAACTGCTCATCGCCACCCCGAACCACCTGACCCGTCCGCTGGGCGACGAATGCCTCCGCGTCACCGCACTCACCTCGCCGCGGAAATTTTCCGGCATCGACCTTTGCGTGCGCGCCGGGGAAATCGTCGGAGTCGCCGGCATTGTCGGCGCCGGCCGCAGCGAAGTGGTCGAAGCCATCTTCGGTCTCGATCCCGCCGCCACCGGGAGTCTGGCCGTTAAAAATAATATCCTGCCCCTCGGTTCGCTCGACGCCGCCCTCGCGGCCGGTGTCGGCCTCGTGCCCGAGGATCGGAAGCGCCAGGGGCTCGTGCTCGGACTCAACTGCCGCGAGAACACCTGCCTTGCGGCGTTGCCCGCCCTGACCACGCTCGGCTGGGTACGGCGCAGAGCCGAGCAGGCGCTGGCCGAACGCTATACCAAGCGACTGCGCGTCAAGGCCCCTTCACTCGAAAGCATCACCGCCGGCCTCAGTGGCGGCAACCAGCAGAAGATCGCCCTGGCCAAGTGGCTGGCCCGCTCCTGCGACGTGCTGTTGATCGACGAACCAACGCGCGGCGTGGACGTCGGCGCCAAGGCCGAGATTTACCAACTGCTCGACGAACTCGCCTGTGAGGGGAAGGCGCTGCTGGTCGTATCCTCCGAGCTCCCCGAGTTGATTGGCCTGTGCCGCCGGATTCTGGTGATGCGCAACGGCCAGCTCGCCGGCGAAGTCGCCCGGGCGGACTTCAGCGAGGCGACGCTGATGCGGCTGATGGCCGGTGTTGCGGCAGCGTAGCTGACGCGTACCGGGCCGGTGTTGCGGCAGCGTAGCCTCACGCATTTTGGAGGGCCCGCGTCCCTGCGGGCCGTTCAGGACATCCGATCGCAATCGTGGCAACAAGGCGCGCCGAGACGCGCGCCGTCCCGCAATCCAGCCTGTCGGGTATAAAGCCCGACCTACACAAACCACCCGCGCAGCGCCTCGGTGGTCGGCGCCGCTTTCGCCGTCGCCAGCACCCACGTCTCGCGATGCGCCAGCACCTGCCCGGGCTTCAGGGTTACGACCGGCCCCATCGTCTCCATCTCCACCATGAAATTATCCGGGCCAACGTAGAGCGCGACGTTCGTGCCCAGTGGATAATTACCCGCCGGCTGATAGTCCGCCTGTTTGGCGAACACGAGCTGCTGGGCCGGAGCATGCAGGGCCACGATGCCGGCATCGGCGCGGAGCATGCGCTTGTTCTCCCGGCCCGAGGGAAGGACAACAAAAGCATCCTGGGTGAATTGAAACTGCGGATCCTCGAAACCCGCGCCCCCGTGCCCGCCGCCCCAGATGCGAAAACTCACCACCGTTGCACTGTCCCACGACGATCCGTCGCCGAGCGGCACAAGGTAGCGCGCCTCCTTCGCCGGCACGGTGCAGGTGAGCGCCCACAGGCCGCCGCTCCACAGCATGTCGCTCTCGTTGCGCACGAAGTGGTCGATTGCGATGCAGTCGGACTCGAGCAGTGTGACCTTGAAGCCCCGCGAAATGCGCTGCACCGGATCCAGCGCTCCGGTCAAAGTGAAACTGCGGGCATGCGTCTCCACCTCACAGGGCTGGTTGTCAGTGGCGTAGGTCTCCTCCGCTTCATCGGCGCCCGGACGCGTCGCCCAGAGCCGATGACCTCCCATCATGTCCCATTTCCCGCGACGGTGTTTACCCGGGGCCCAGTAAAGCAGATTGTCGCCGTCGGGCCGGCTCCAGAAAGCCAGCCGCGGCCCGCGGGCGGTGATGGCCACGAGCCGGAGAGCGGAGGTGCGCAGTTCGATCGCGTCGAGTCCCTCGAAAGTGATGCGTTTGATGGTGAGGCCGGATTTCATGGATTGGAGCGTTACGTCACGATAAGCCGGAGGCGGCTGCTCATGCAAATAGGTATTCAGCAACTCTTAGCCAAAAGCTGAGGTAGTCTGGTCAAGGATATTATCCGGTTTTTTGGAGGGCGGTCGTGAGGGGTGAGCCGTGGCGGAGGAGGGCGGCGAGGTAGCGTTGTTCGTCGTAGGGCGTTGGGGTCTGCCCGCTTATGCGCCGTTCGACAACGACTCCATTTTTCAGGGCGCACACGCCCATCCCTCGCACCTCGGCCGGCTCGTCCATTACTGCCTCTGCCTCGGCGTTATCCCGGTGTTTGCGCCGCCGCGCGAGCAGGGTTTTCAAAACAACATCGAGAGCTTCAACGCCCTCTGGCAGACGAAGGTCTGGCACCGCCGGCAGCACCGCGACGCGGCCCAACTGCGCACCCGCAGCACCGCCTTTCTGGACGCGCACCACGCCAAGCACGTGTTGCGGTTCGATGCCGCTCCCCGCCGCGCGCCTTTTCCCGCCGCAGTTTCCCACCGGCCGCTCGGCTGCCTCGTCATCCTGTTGCGCCGCGCCGACGCGCGCGGCTCCGTCAAAATCGGTCGCCGTTCCTTCCGACTCCCTTCCGGTTATGCCCATCGCCTCGTGCGCTGCGAGTGGCGCATCGCTCTGGCTCGGCTCACCGTCTTCGCCCTCCATCGCTCCGCTCCTGCCCACCAGCCGCAGATCCTTCAACGCTCCCTGCGCCTCTCCATCACACCTTGGTTCTCCGCTCCTCGCTAATGCCAGTTTCGCCTCTCCCAAGTGCGGACAGGTTGCTGTCACTTGCCCATTGGGTTATTGGTGATAGGTAATGGGTGATGGGGGAATGCGAGTTGGCTCACCTGCGCTCGGTTGAGCTTCGGGGAGACAAGTCCGTTGCGGAGCCAGAGAGGCCAAGGCCGGTGGCCCAGTGCAAGCCCTTCGATAAACTCAGGGGAGGCCGCGGGATTGGAAAAAGGCGGCGGACCGCCCCACCTCATTTCAGGTTTTTTGAGCCGGTTGACAGCGGCTGGCTCCCGGGCCAGCGTGACGGCGTGAAAAAGAAGCCCGGCAAAGTCGAGGAAACCGCCGCCCCCTACGCCGCCAAGAAGCCGGCGAAGGTGGGCAAGGACTGGCAGCAGCATATTGTCGTCGATCCCGCAGTGCTCACCGGCAAGCCGGTGGTCAAAGGCACGCGACTGGCAGTCGAGTTTGTACTTGGGCTGCTGGCGCAGGGCTGGAGCGAGGCGGAGATTCTCCGCAACTACCCGGGTCTGACCCACGCACAAATCCTCGCCTGCGTGGCTTATGCCCAGGCACGATTAAACGAGGAGAAAGTCTTCGCCACCGTCGGCTGAACCGGCGTCGTCATGCGCCTGTGCGCCAACGAAAACCTGCCGGGCGATTGTGTCGCCGCCTTGCGTGCAGCCGGACATGACGTCCTCTGGATCCGGGAGTCAATGCCGGGAGCAGCGGATGATGTCGTGCTAGCCACGGCGCTGGGGGAAAAGCGGCTGTTGCTGACCCTCGACAAGGATTTCGGCGCGATGGTCTTCGGGCGCGGGCAGACGGCTTCGACCGGAATTGTGCTGTTCCGTATCAGCCAACCCTCGGCTCAGGCGGTGGCTGCGACCGTTACGCGCATCCTGGTCTCGCGCAATGACTGGTCCGGGCATTTCAGCGTGGTCGACGACCGCACAGTGCGAATGCGGGCGTTGCCTTGATGATTCGGGCTCTATTGCTCCAACCTCGATTCATGAACAGCCAGCGACAATTTTAACGTGAGATGCGACAGCTCCGGCGCAGCATGGATTTTCTTTCGCGGCATCCAGCCTTGGACAAACCGGGGAGGGAGGGACGCAGGCTGCCGGCATGAAAAGGAGCGACATCGTCGTCATTGATCCGGAGATCATGAGCGGCACCCCCTGCTTCGCCGGCACCCGCGTGCCGGTGCGCAACCTCCTCGATTACATCGAGGGAGGCGACAGCCTGGATGTTTTTCTCCAGCAATTCCCTTCGGTCTCCCGCGCGCAGGCGGTGGGGTTTCTCGAGCAGTCCAGCGCGCAGTTGCTGGCCGCCGCCGGGGCCGATATCTGATGAGGTTGTTGCTCGACGAGTGCCTGCCCGTGGAACTGGCCGCCCATCTGCCCGGCCATGTGGTGCGGGTTGAACTGCCGGCCTGACTGCGGCATTTCTTCCTTTGCGTCCGGTCGGCTTTGCGTGAGATTCGGCCCGCATGCCCGCCGAACCCATCCGCTATTTCCACCGCGCCAAGCAGGTCGTCGAGAGCGAGCAGATCTACGGCGGGGCCTGGCTGCACTGGACCTACGGGACCGGGCTGGGGCGGTTCGCGCTCAACGCCCTCGTGAAGCGCGCGGTCGTCTCGCGTTATTACGGCTGGAAGATGTCGCAGCGGGGCAGTGCCCACCGCGTGCTGCCGTTCATCGTGGATTACGACCTCGACGTGGATGAGTTCGCGAAGAAGCCGTATTCCTTCAAGACCTTCAACGAGTTCTTCTTCCGCGCCTTGAAACCCGGCGCCCGGCCGATTGCGGGCCCTGCGACGGATTCGACCGGCTCACCGCAGGCAGGCTCAGGCCAGGAGGGCGACAGGGTCGCCGTCCTGCCCGCGGACGGACGGCACCTGGCGTTCCAGAATGTGGACGCCGCGGAGGGTTTTTATGCGAAAGGCCAGCGGTTTGACCTGAAATCGTTCCTCGGCAGCGAGGAGCTGGCCCGGGAGTTTGCCGGCGGCTCGCTGCTCATCTCGCGGCTCTGCCCGGTGGATTACCACCGGTTTCATTTTCCGGTCAGCGGGCTGCCGGGTGAGTCACGGCTGATCAACGGCTGGCTGTATTCCGTCTCGCCGATCGCCCTGCGGCAAAATCTGGCCTACCTGTGGGAGAACAAGCGCATGGTGACCCTGGTGGAGTCGCCGGTGTTCGGGCGCGTCGCCGTAGTGGAGATCGGGGCCACGATGGTGGGGAGTATACTGCAGACGTTCACCTCAGGCCGGGCCGTGGCGAAGGGCGAGGAGAAGGGCTTGTTCAAGTTCGGCGGTTCGTGCGTGGTGACGATTTTCCAGCGCGGCCGGATCAAGCTCGATACTGATCTGGTGACGCACGGCGCCGCCGGCTTGGAGGTTTACGCCCGCATGGGCGACCGGCTGGGCGAAGCGATCTGATTTTATCCCATGAAAATGCACCTGATCCTCTTCGTGGTCCTGGCCCTGGGCCGGACCGCTCTGGCGGCGGAATTTCCTTTCGCCGAGGCCACCATCGACCACCTGCAGCAGCAGATGCAGAACGGCCGGCTGACGGCGAAGGAGCTGACCGCCGCCTATCTCCAGCGCATCGCCGAGGTGGACCGCGCCGGCCCCAAACTCAACGCCATCATCGAGCTCAACCCTGATGCCCTCACTATAGCGGAGCAGCTCGACGCCGAGCGGAAGGCGGGTCACGTGCGCGGGCCGCTGCATGGCATCCCGGTGCTGATCAAGGACAACATTGCCACCGCGGACAAGATGGAGACGACGGCCGGATCGCTGGCGCTCGTCGGCGCCAAGCC
>JANMVS010000326.1:0-1560 GCA_031392885.1 Verrucomicrobiota bacterium | reverse complement strand
TGGGATAGCGCTTGGTGTGCGCGACCGGGCCGCGGCCGTCCACGGGCATGCCGGTGACGTCGAAAATGCGGCCGAGAATGCCGTCGCCCACGGGCACGGTGATCGGTGAGCCGGTGTCGATGACGGGGTGGCCGCGCACCAGGCCCTCGGTGGAGGACATGGCGATGGCGCGCACGAGGCCTTCGCCGAGATGCTGCTGCACCTCGAGGGTGAGCCGCTCGGGTTTGCCACTGACGGTGAAGTCGATGGTGAGCGCCTGATAAATGGGCGGAATGGTGTTGTCGGCGAACTGCACGTCGACGACGGCGCCGATGACTTGGACGATTTTGCCGGTATTGCTCATGGGGAGAAAGGGCTGAAGGACTGAAAAACTGAAGGGCTGAAAGAATCCAGCCGGTTATTTGAGAAGAGTAACGAAAATGGCGATGAGCTCGTCGGCCTCCTGCTTGAGCGGACCGATAAGTGCGGGTTTGAAGTAGCCCTCAAGTTCGAGCAGCTCCATCCAGAAGAGCGATTCATCGGCTTCACGCAGGCAGTCACCGAGCTTGGAACGATATTCTGCGCGTGACCGACCCCGTTGGGCTTCCCGATAATTTGCCCCGACGGAGCCGCCAGCACGAAGCAGCTGGTCGCCCCAAACCCGGGCAACATGGTCTCGACCAGGAAGTGTCCGGCAAGCATGGGCGATCCGTCGCGCAAACTCGCGCGTGCGATCCCGCAGGTTTCCGAGTTGATGGAACATTGATTTTGCATGGGCCCGTTTCAGCTTTTCAGTCGTTCAGTTCTTCAGCCTTTACGCCGAAGAGAAGGAGGCGGCGGCGATCTCGAGGATTTCCTGCGTGATGCCGGCCTGGCGGGCCTTGTTGTATTCAAGCGTCAGGTCGCCGACCAGTTTGGTGGCGTTGTCCTTGGCGGTCTTCATCGCGACCATGCGCGAGCTGTGTTCGGAGGCTTTGGCGTCGAGGACGTGCTGGTAGACCTCGCGGTTGACATAGAGCGGCAGCAGGGACTCGAGGACGGTCTGGGCATCGGGCTCGAAGAGAATTTCGCGGTTATCGGGCTTCCCCACCCGGCCGGCATCGGCCCAGAGGTCAGCGACCACGGCGGCGAGGCTTTGCAGGGGCAACAGGGGCAGGTTGGTGGGTGTCTGCACCAGCGTGTTGCGGAAATGCGGGTAGATGAGCTCGACGGTGTCGACGAGGCCTTCGCTGTACTGCTTCACCATGAACTCGGCGACGAGTTTCACGTCGGCGAAGGGGACGCGGTCCCCGACCGTAAAGTCCGCGAGCAGATCGCGGCGGGTCCGGGCGAGGAACTGCGCGCCCTTGCGGCCAATGACGGCGTATTTGGCCGGACCCTTGATCTCGACAACGAGCTTGAAGAGGTTGGCGTTGAGCGGACCGCAGAGACCCTTGTCGCTTGTGACCAGAATAATGCCGCGGGTCTTCACCTCGCGGCGGGCGAGCAACGGGTGATAGCTCTCCTCGACCCGGCCCGCGAGGGCGGCGAGCATTTCGGCCATGAGGCTGGCATAGGCGCGGCCCGCGATGGCGGCTTGCT
>JANMVS010000319.1:0-8387 GCA_031392885.1 Verrucomicrobiota bacterium | reverse complement strand
TGCCGCCCCCGGCCACCGTCTGGGCGATGGATTTGCCGGTCTTGGCCGTGATCTTGGTGGAGCGTTGCTTGACGCGCGGGGGAGGAGACATGGGAGTTAAACAGCGGACTAGCCCGCAAATTTCACACTCGTCACGAAATTTTGGCGGGGCTCGACGACTCTCAGCCCGCGTGGGTCCGGGACTTGGCCGGTCATGCGGGCTGAAACAACCCCGGCTTGTCGGGGTTGTCTTAGCCCGGATATCCCGAGCAGCCGTGAATGAGGAAAAAGATTTGGCACAGGGTGTGGTTTCGGTTGCGAGCAGAGGGTGAAATATCCGGGCTAGCTAGCAGGTGCCGGAGGGCAATCGAGGCAGAAGCAGACCCGTAACATAAATTTAACCTAATAAAAAGCAAAGCCCCGCTGAGGGGAGAAGTCGCTAATTCCTGCTGGCGCCGCGCTTGAACTGGTAAGCGCAAGTGTGGTCGGGCTGACCACAAGCCACGTTGGCGCTTGCGCTCCAACCTGGCGACAAAACGCTCAGGCCTCCACCCGGGTCAGGTCGGGCTCGAAGCTCACGGCGAGGCGGTAGACCTGGCCGGGGCGCATGATGAGCGGATGGTCGCGGTGGAACATCTGCACATAGTGCAACTTGCCATAATTGGTCTTGTAGGTCGGATCAGCGCTGACGATCTCGGTCTCGGCCCAGTTGGCGTGGAAATCATCCTTCAGCACCGAGCAGCGGTGGCCCAATGGTCCGAGAGCCGGCGAGTGGCCCAGGCGGTAACGCGAGTGCGGGGCGCCAATGACCAATGCCATGCGAAACTTGTCGAGCTGGATCTGGTTTTTGACGGTGTAGGCGAACTCGGCGGAGATTTTACTGCCAGTGAAGTTCCACTGGACCTTCACACTGCCGATGCCTTTCACGATCTCTTCCTGCTTGTTAATCAGTTCCGGCTGTTCGTAGCGGAAGTAGAAGGAATTCTTCAGACCGAGACCGGTCACGCATTTCTGGCCGTAAAAGGCGGGCAGGGTGACGTTCCCGCCGAAGGTGAGTTCGGGAAGCATGACCGGGAGATAGACATTATTCGGCCAGTCCAGGACGCCGGGGCAGTGGGGAAAAGTCAGGTTGTCCGCCGTGCAGTCGGTGCCGGAGCTCACGAGGGGCATCTGCACGTGCAGGCCGGATTCGGCGTCGCGATAGAGGAAAAGCCCCTGCTCCTTGCGGTTGCTCTTGTCGAAAATGACGAAGCGACCGCTGGTGCGGATCGGGTCGACCTTGAACGACTCGGGCATGTTCACGGTCTTGGCGAGGCGCGACCACTGGCAGAGGTAGCGGGCGGCGTCGAAATTGGCCATCCGGGTCGTGTGCGAGGCGTAGGCCGTGCGCTCGTCGTCGCGAATATCGAGGAAGCCGTGCTCCTGGTCGAGATAGGTCTGGAAGAAATAATAGAACAGCCGGCGCAGGATATCGAAATACTTGTTCTTCTGCTCGTCCGGGATCCAGCCGTCGCGCAGGCCCTGCAGGATGAGGGTGATGCAGTGCATCTGGCCGTAGGCACCGGCGGTGCGCCCGTACGCCCAGCCGAGACCGTCCGCCCGGACAAGGTCGGGCATCATCTTGATGTATTTCTCGGCGTAGGTGCGGAGCGTGGGCAGCTTGCGCTCGCGCAGGGCCGCGTTGGCGTGCAACTGCAGCGCCGAGCGCGTGAAGACCAGTGACATCACCCCGTAAAGATTGAAATGACCGCCGAAGCCTTTCTCGGCGTCGTCGAAGAAGCCGTTGGAACTGGTCTGCTCGATGCGTTCCGCCATGCGCTCGATGAGGCGCGAAGTTTCATCCTTCTTGGACAGGCCGAGGCTGTAACGGCAGACGGCCTTCGCGATGTTGAAGGCCTGCCAGTAATTGTCGTAGTCGCTGCGGGTCAGGAGGAGTTTGTCGAGCTTCTGGCGGGTTTCCTCGACGAGGCGCTCCCAGACGGGATTGCGTTCTTTGGACGGACCAAACGAGAGGAGACCGAGAGAGGCGTAGGCGACGCCGTTTTCGCCTGCGGGTTCGGTGAACGCCTGGGCGGTGATGCACCGGGCGGAGAGATCGATGAGGTCGTAGCCCTGGAGAGTGGTCTCGCCGGTGGCGCGGTAGTATTCGCCCAAGGCGAAGGCGACGTGCCCCGGCTCGTCGGAACGGGGACTTTCACCCGCAATGGGGGTGATGGTGCCGTCAGCGTTGATCGAGTCGAGGTTATGGCTCAGCATTGAGCGGGCCATATCGAGACATTGCTCGGAAAAGCTATTCATTCAGCGGGATCGTGTCAGAGGGTGGAGCGGGCGGAAATTTGTCCCGGCGGCCAAAAGCCGGGGGAAAGGTGGATTTTATCGGGCGATGAGTTTGATGAACTCGGCGTTGGTTTTCGTCTTGCCCAGGCGGGTGATCATTGTGTCGGTGGCTTCTTCGATTTTCTGCTGCACGAGGGCCCGGCGGAAGAAGTGGATGCCCTCGAGGGTCTTTTCATCGAGCAGCAGCTCCTCCTTGCGGGTGCCGGAGGAAGCGACGTTCACGGCCGGCCAGATGCGCATTTCGGCGGCCTTGCGGTCGAGCACCAACTCCATGTTGCCGGTGCCCTTGAATTCCTGGAAAATCACCTCGTCCATCCGGGAGCCGGTCTCGACCAGAATGGAGGCAATGATGGTCAGGGAACCGCCCTCCTCGGTGTTGCGGGCCGAAGCGAAGAGCTGGCGGGGCCGCTCCAAGGCGCGGACGTCCAAGCCGCCCGTGCCGGTTCGCCCGGAGTCCCGGGCGGTGTTGTGGGCGCGGGCCAGGCGGGTGAGTGAATCGATCAGGAGCACGACGTCCTTGCCGGCTTCGACGAGGCGCTTGGCGCGCTCAATGCAAAGATCGGACACGCGGAGGTGATTTTCCACCGGGTCGTCGTTGGAAGAGGCCCAGACTTCGGCGGGAACGCTGCGTTTGAAGTCGGTGACTTCCTCCGGACGCTCGTCCACGAGTAAAATCATCACATGGCACTCCGGGTGGTTCTGGATGACGCCCAGGGCGATGTCGCGGAGGAAGGTGGTTTTGCCGGTGCGGGGCGGAGCGACGATGAGTCCGCGGGTGCCCTTGCCGATGGGGCAGAGGAGGTCCATGACGCGGGTGGTCATCCGTCCGTCCTTCATCTCGAGTTTGAGCTGCTCGTTGGGCGTGATCGTGGTGAAGTTGGCGAATTCCAAGGAGCGGCGGCGCGCCTCCAGATCCAAGCCGTCGACTTTTTCAATGAAGCGGACTTTCGGATTGGCGAAGCGCTCGTCGGGGGTTGCCGTGGCGGTGATGAGACTGCCCTGCTGCAGGTGAAAGCGCCGCACGAGTTCGCGCGGCACAAAGGGATCCGTCGGGCGACGCTTGCCGTGCTTCGCGAGATCGAGCAACTGGCCATTACGGCTGTTGTCGATGTCGAGGATGCCTTCGACCCGGATGGTATTTTCCGGCGGGGCCGGGGCGGCGGTGATGGGAGCCTGTGACGCCGGAGGGGCGACAGGCGGAATTTCTTTATCCATACAAAACAGGTTTTCGGAGCTGCCTAGGCTTGACCGCGCAATCCGTCGGGGGCATTTCTAAAACGCTTAAGCTTCAACCCAAATCAGGAGAAACTTGTGACGGACCAAACGATTACCTCAGTGTCTCGGGAGAGTCGAATTTTCAAACCCTCGGCCAAGTTCACGAGCCAAGCTAATCTTGGCAGCTATGCGACGTACCGTAGGCTCTACGCCGAGTCTGTCAACGCTCCAGACAAATTTTGGGCAAAACAGGCCAGGGAACACGTGGTCTGGCGCAAGCCTTTCAAGCAGGTCTTGGATTGGAAAGCGCCTCACGCTAAGTGGTTCATGGGTGGAAAGTTAAATGTTGCCGAAAATTGCCTCGACCGCCACCTGGGCACCGCCCGGGAAAACAAGGCCGCATTAATTTTCGAGGGCGAGCCGGGCGACGTTCGCACCATCACGTACCGCCAGCTCTATTTTCACGTCTGCCGCATGGCCCATATTCTGGAAAACATGGGCATCAAGCCGGGCGATCGCATTGCCATCTACCTGCCCATGATTCCCGAGGCGGTCATCGCCATGCTCGCCTGCGCCCGGATCGGCGCCGTGCACACCGTCATCTTCGGCGGCTTCAGTGCCGAGGCGATCAAGGACCGCATCAATGACTGTCAGGCCAAGCTGGTCATCACCGCCGACGGCGGGTGGCGGCGCGGCAAGGTCATCGAGCTTAAGGCCAATGTCGACCGGGCCCTGGAAGGCGCGCCGACGGTCCACACCGTGCTGGTGGTCAAGCGCTGCGGCAATCCCGTCACCATGCACGAGGGCCGCGACGTGTGGTGGCGCGAGGCCTGGGAAGGGGCGCCGAATTCGCATGCGGCGAAGGCTTTCGATTCCGAACACCCGCTCTTCATCCTCTATACCTCCGGCTCGACGGGCAAACCCAAGGGCGTGCTCCACACCTCCGCCGGCTATCTGCTGGGGGCTAAGCTCAGCGCGCATTACGTTTTCGATCTGAAGGAAACGGACCGCTACTTCTGCTCCGCCGATATCGGCTGGATCACCGGCCACAGCTACGTCGTCTACGGCCTGCTCTCGAACGGTTCCACGGTTTTCCTCTATGAAGGTGCGCCCAACCAGCCGGAACCGGACCGTTTCTGGCAAATGATCGACCGCCACGGCCTCACGATTCTCTACACGGCCCCCACCGCCATCCGTGCCTTCATGCGCTGGGGCGACAATTATGTGCTCCGCCACCGGTTGGATTCCCTGCGGCTCCTCGGCTCGGTGGGCGAGCCCATCAACCCCGAGGCCTGGATGTGGTATCACAAGCTGATCGGCAAGAAACGCTGCCCGATCGTCGACACCTGGTGGCAGACCGAGACGGGTTGTATCATGATCACGCCGCTGCCCGGCATTACCCCCACCAAACCCGGTTCGGCCACGTTCCCGTTCTTCGGTGTCGTGCCCAAGATCCTCGACGAAAAAGGCAACGAGGTCCCGCGCAACCGCGGCGGCAAACTCGCCATCATGAAACCCTGGCCCTCGATGCTCCGCACGCTCTGGGGCGATGACGACCGCTTCAAAAAGGCGTATTACAGCGAATTTCCCGGCAAGCCCGGCGTCTACTTCACCGGCGATGGGGCCCGGCAGGACAAGGACGGCTGCTTCTGGATCGTCGGCCGCATCGACGATGTGCTCAACGTCTCCGGTCATCGCATCGGCACCGCGGAGATCGAGAGCGCCCTCGTCTCCCATCCCGCCGTGGCCGAGGCGGCCGCGGTCGGCCGGCCGGACGAACTCAAGGGGCATTCCCTCGTCGTGTTCGTAACCCTCAAGTCCACCCACACGGCCAGCGATCAGCTCAAGGAGGATCTCCGCGCCCACGTCGGCAAGGAGATCGGTTCGCTCGCCAAGCCCGACATGGTCCGCTTCGCCGCGGGCCTGCCCAAGACCCGCTCGGGGAAAATCATGCGGCGGCTGCTGAAGGAACTTGCCACCTCGGGTGAGATCAAGGGCGACACCACGACGCTCGAGGACTTCTCCGTTATTTCCGCCCTCAAATCCGATGAGGAGTAAATCCGCCGGCTAAATGTTCTTGGCTCCCCCAGGGGCCAATCGCCAACGAGCAGCCTTCACGCTGCTCGAGTTGCTGGCTGTTATCTCCCTGATCGCCCTCCTCGGCGGCATCGTGCTGGGGGTTGGGCGCCGAGCCATTGAGACGGGACGCTCCGCCCGGGCGCGGACGGAATTGGCCGTCTGCGCGGCGGCGTTGGAAAATTACCAACGGATATTAGGTGACTACCCGCAGACGGACGATGGGGCGCAATTGCTCCAAGCGTTGCTCGGACGACGCAGCCCGCGCAATACGGTCATTGCCATCCGCTGTCACCTGGATCTCGCCCGGCTCACTACAGCAAATGCATTAGATCCATTTGCTGACTCAGCGGCGGTCTTGGTGGATCCCTGGGGCAGACCTTATCGCTATGTGTACAAAGTCCCGCCCACTGGCTGGAGCAATTCCTCCTACGTCCTCTATTCGCTCGGACCCGATGGTCTGGACGACGGTACGCTTCTACCCGGTGGGTTTGTCGATCAATCCACTCAAGCGAACGCCGACAACCTATACGCCAACCGCTGATAAAAATGAAAACGCCTCGATTGTTTCGTGCGGCCGCGCGGGTGGGGCGCGACCGCTGGGCGCGCTGCGTGCGACTCCCGGCGGTCCCGCCCTGCCTGCGGCCCGCCGGGCTTTGGTCCTCCGTTCTCCGTCTTTTGGGTTCACCCTGCTTGAACTCCTGACCGTCATCGCGGTCATCGGCATTCTCGCGGCATTGATCTTTCCCGGATTCACCTCGGCCCGGGTCGCGGCCCACCAAGCGAGGACCCGGGTCCAATTTAATCAGTGGGCGGCCGCGCTCGAGGGTTTCCGCAGCGAATACGGCTATTACCCCGTACTGCACAGCTCATCCCTCATCAACCCTCCCGGGCAGTCGGGCGACCCGAGTGCGCTGCATCTCTTTCACGACCTCCTCGCGGCGCGCCGCCGCGATGGTGCCGTGTTGCCGGCGTATGCCCGCAGCACCGATGGGTTGCTGCCTGAGGCGCAGAACCGGAAGCTGATTTCCTTCTACCCCTTCAGTGACTCCGATTTCACTAATGCCAGTTCGCCCGCGCCGAATCTGCTGCACGATGCTTTCGATCACACCGAGATCGCCGTGCTCGTGGACCGTAATCTCGACGGAGTGATCCAGGTCGGCAGCGATTTTCCCGCCTTGCCCGCGGTCGGTGGTTTCACGCCGGGCGCAGCGGATTTTCCTGCCACCGGTATTCGCGCTGGGGTAATTTTCTACACGCCCGCACCCGGGGCGACGGATGCGAACCCCGGGTTTATCTTCAGCTGGAAATGAATGCATCACTGCCACCATCCACCGTCGACCGTTCATTCGCGCTGGGTCTGATACTCCGGAGCTTGTCCGTGCGACCAGCCCATCGACTGGCTCAGGGTGGTGAGCGAAGGCGGAATTGCAGTCTAAACGGGTTTAGTCAAATGCCCCGGAGCCTGCTCCGAGGATGTTCACCAGCCTCCGGTTTCACCCTGCTCGAGTTGCTGGTCGTCATTGCTCTGATCGCCACACTCTCGGTTGCGTTCAGGGGTGGACTGGGCGGGGGCGGTCAATCTGCTGCCCTGCAATCTGCGCAAGCCACCCTGGCCAATCTGCTCACGGCGGCGCGCGCCAAGGCCATGGCGAGCGGGCAGTCCGCCCGGATCCTGGTTCAGATCGACGCGCCCAGCACGAGCCAACCGCCGCGTTTCCTGCGCTATGTGGTGCTGCAGATCCAGACCGCCGGCGGCTGGCAAACCAGCAACGAGGCGTATCTGCCCGAAGGCGTTTATGTGGTGCCGGGAAATTTTGCCACGATCCCGACCGGCCTGTTCGCCGCGAACACGTCGACCCCCTGGAACAAGACGGATGGTTCCGCGTTGCGTTCAACCGCCCTGCGCTCGAACCAGATCAGCCACGAAACAATCAACTCCAGCGGGACGGAGCAGTGGGTCAGCATCACGCTCGCGGCGGAAGCGGGCACGGCCCAATCGGGCGATTTCATTTTGGCTTCCGGGCGACGACGGCCACCCGGTACGTATCAGGCCGGCGAGTCGCCGGTGGAATTGAACAATCCCGAAAACGTCCGCGGTCTCACCCTGAGTTCCTACGGGGTGCCGGCGTTGATCAATAATCGGAGCAGTTTCTAATGGGGTCGCGCCGACACACTTTAGGCGGATTCTCCCTTCTCGAGGTCATCATTGCCGTCGGGATATTCGGGGCGGCCGTGACGGTGATGCTGGGCCTGCTGCCCGCCTTGACCCGGCAGGCGGGCACAACGGCAGATACGTTGGCCGTAGTGCGCCTGCCTGATGGGGTTCGGCTCGAGCTGCAGCGGGTGGCGGCTGTCGGTGGCTTCGAGGCCTTGGTGGGCCGGACCACGCCGATGCTGGCCCCATTGCCCCCTACGCTCACTCTCGCGGCCGGGCGCGAGGCCACCCGTGTGCAGGCCCTGGACTATTTGCCTCCAATCACCGCCGATCTTCTTCCCGTCGGGCACCGCTATTTCCACATCGAGGTGTGGCGTTTCACCGAGGCACCGCTGGCCTATGACCCCGGCGGTGGGGTGCTCGCTCTCCATGTCCGCGTGTCCTGGCCCTATTTTACACCCGGCTCCGCCTCGGCGACCCCGCTGATCGATCGCGAGCAAGTAACCTTCAACCTCGCACTCGACCGATGAGAAATCACCGCGGACCTTCTGGGAACGTCGGAATCTTGTCTTTGAAAGGTAGGGCGCGGACTCCGTTCCGCGCTGCGTCAGCCACGGCGATG
>JANMVS010000289.1:0-7778 GCA_031392885.1 Verrucomicrobiota bacterium | reverse complement strand
TAGCCCGGATATTTCATACTTTGCTCTCCAGCGAAGCCCCCGAGGGTTCAGAGATTCGTCCGGCCGTGGGAGGCGCCATGGCATCCGGGCTAGCCGATGAGTGGGCGTGCTGGCACTGCCGATGATGACGACCGGACAATTTGCGTGGGCGGCCAGCCGCAAGACCGTGCCCGGCCCTTGCCCGCGCAACTCAAGGCCATTGCGGTCAATGATGATGGGATGCTTGATGGAGAATATGCCGGAGCCGAGTTCCACGATCCCGCCCTCCGCCGGCAAGGTGGGAATGGCGGCCGTGATGCCCTGGTCGTCACTTGCCGCCACGCGCACCGTCGAACGCCGGCTGACTGGGGGCGCCGCGCTCGCGGCCACAGCGTCCGCTGCGGCCCATCCGCCGCCCAAGCTCAATGCGCTCAGGATGGAAATGACTTTGAACAAGTGGCGCTGACGGAGTGATCCGGGCATGCGGTCTGAGGGCGGGGGATGGGGTGGCAGACACCACGCAAAAAGGTGGCTGGGCCGGCGCGAGCAGAATTGACCGCCGCCGGAAGATCAAGCCGTTGTAATTTTAGTTGGCGAAGAGCTCGCTCCGATCAAGCATCCGGGGTGGATGCATAGCCTGAAAAATCTGTTCGACCAAAACCAAACCTGGGCCGAGGCGATCAAGCGCCGGGACCCGGAGTTTTTCAAGAAACTCTCCCGCCAGCAGAACCCGGAATATCTCTGGATCGGCTGCTCCGACAGCCGCGTGCCGGCCAACGAGATCATCGGCGTGCTGCCGGGCGAGGTCTTCGTGCATCGCAACCTCGCCAACGTGGTCGTGCATACCGACCTGAACTGCCTGTCCGTCGTCCAGTTCGCCGTCGATGTGCTCAAGGTGAAACACATCATGGTGGTCGGCCATTATGGCTGCGGCGGCGTGGGCAAAGTCATCCGCTGCGAGCGCGTGGGTCTCGCCGACAACTGGCTGCGGCACGTTCGCGACGTGCAGGAGAAACATGAGCAGTGCCTGCATTTACTGCCGGACGACACGGCGCGCAGCTCCCGTCTGTGCGAGCTGAACGTGATCGAGCAGGTGGCCAACGTGTCCTCGACGACCATCGTGCAAGACGCCTGGGCCCGCGGTCAGGAGCTGACGGTGCACGGCTGGATTTACGGATTGAAGGATGGTTTTTTGCGCGATCTGAAGACCTCCGCCAGCAGCGCGGACGAAGCGGCGAGTGCCTACCGGGCGGCGGTTAGCGCGCTCGGCTAAGTTGCCCGGTGGAGGGCACGCGTCCCTGCGTGCCAGGCCGCGATCGCGGCCCGCCGGGACGTGGCCCCTTCATTGGTATATAATCCCCGGAGCCAGCCCGGGGCATTGGCCAAACTCCCCGGTTTCGCTTTCTTACTTCGCGGGAATCTTTCGAGTAGCCCCGAGCGCCAGCGAGTGGACGAGCCACACTCGCTGGTGCTCGGGGCTACAATCCATCCAAGCCAGAGCCGTTCGACTGGCTCACGGTCCAAGATAAGCTCGGGGTATTTCAAGCCCGCGGGCGGGGTGGCCCGCGCTCCAGCTTGCTGCTCTCTGGAGCCACGGCGACCTCGCCGTGGGTCAATCGCAAACTGCTGCCCACAGAAGCGGCTAGCCCGGATATTTCACCCTCTTCTCGCAACCGAAACCACACCCTGGGCCAAATCTTTTTCCGCATTCGCGGCTGCTCGGGATATCCGGGCTAGTCCGGAGGAGCGGCGTGGCACCTATCAGAGTAATGCCAGGGTGCAAAAAAAGCCCGCGGGATAATACGCGGGCTAGAATCTGTCCTATGACCTCCGCCCCGTCGGAGCCTCAGGCGCGGCCGAGGTAGGAACCGTCAGCCGTGCTGACCTTGATCAGTTCGCCGGTCTTGATGAAGAGCGGTACTTGGACCACCAGCCCGGTTTCCATGGTGGCCGGCTTCTGCACATTGCTGGCGGTGTCGCCCTTGATTCCCTCGGAGCTCTCGGTGACCTTGAGGACCACGGAGGAAGGAATGTCGATCGTGACGGGGACGTCGTTGATGAAAAGCACGTCGGCCTTGCCGTTGGCGACGAGGTAATTCTTGGAATCACCGATCATGACGGCGCTAATCTCAAAGGTCTCAAAAGACTCCGGATCCATGAAGGAGTAGGTGTCACGGTCGGCGTAGCTGAACTCCAGCGTGCGGCGGTCGGTGGAGAGGACGTCGACGTGATCGGGGGAATTGAAGCGCTGTTCGAGCGACTTGCCATAGCGCAGATTGCGCATCTTGACCTGCACGAAGGCCCGGAGATTGCCCGGCGTGCGGTGCTGGGTCTCCATGATGAGGTGCGGTTCACCGTTGAAAGTAATAACTTGGCCTTTGCGGAGGTCGTTGGCGGCGGGCATGACGGTTACGGATAGAAGGTTGGAAGGGACGTAAGGGGATAGGATTACCGAGGGGATTTTGGGGATGTCAACCTTGTCCTCCAACGAAACGCGCTTGGGCGGACATTCGGGCAGGGGCCGCGGGGCGGGCCATCTCCAAGCTTGTCATTTCCAAGTGGTTTCCGACTATTCCGCGACACACCCATGAAGCAGCGCACCCTCTTACGCGAGGTCTCCATCAAGGGCAACGCCCTGCACACCGGAGACGCCGTGCACATGATTTTCAAGCCGGCTCCGGCCAACCACGGAATCGTGTTCAAGCGCATGGACCTGCACGGCCATCCGGAACTCCGCCCCCGCATCGACCAGGTCACCGATTTGGTGCGCGCCACGACCATACAGGTGGGCCACGCCAAAATCCATACGGTGGAGCATGTGCTCAGCGCCCTGCATGGCACTGGCATCGACAATCTGCTGATTGAGCTCGACGCCAGCGAGCCGCCGATCATGGACGGCTCCGCCCGGCCTTTTGTGCAATTGATCCAGTCGGGCGAGCCGGTCGAGCAGGACGCCGAGCGGGAATTTTTCACCCTGACCGACACGGTCTCGGTTGCCCGCGGCAACTCCTCGATCATCGCGCTGCCCTACGACGGCCTGAAGATCACCTGCACGTCGGCTGACGACCGCGGCATCCACACCCAGCATCTCTCGCTGGTCATCGACCCGGAGGTCTACACCGCCCAGGTCGCCGCGGCGCGGACCTTCACCATTTACGAGGACATCGAGGAACTCATCAAGCTGGGCAAGATCAAGGGCGGCAGCCTCGACTGCGCCGTGGTCATCAAGGGCGACAAGATCATCTCGAAGGAGCCCCTGCGCTTCGCCGATGAATTCGTGCGGCATAAGATGCTCGATATCATCGGCGACATTCTGCTGCTCGGCGTGCCGCTCAAGGCGCACATCGTCGCCACCCGGCCCGGCCACGCCGTCAACGCCGAGCTGACCAAGGTTCTTTTCGAGAAATACGAGGCCTGGAAAAAAGGCGGCAAGAAGGCCGGCAAGTCGGCCACCCCCAAGGCCGAACTCGCCGTCGAAACCACCCTCGATATCCGCCGCGTGCTCGACATGGTGCCGCACCGCTATCCCTTTGTCATGATTGATCGCGTGGTGGAGATGGCGGACGCCGAGTTGACCGCCATCAAGAATGTCACCATCAACGAGCCGTATTTTCAGGGTCATTTTCCCGGCAATCCGGTCATGCCCGGCGTGCTGCAACTCGAGGCCATGGCCCAGGCCGCCGGCATCCTCATGATTCGGCGCATCAGCATGGAGGGCAAGACCACCCTTTTCATGAGTTGCGACAAGGTGAAGTGGCGCAAACCCGTCCGGCCGGGCGATCAGCTGCTGATCAAGGTTAAAATCACGAAAATTCGCGGCGAGATCGGGTGCGCCTCGGGCGAATGCACCGTGAACGGCCAGGTGGTCTCCTCCGCCGACCTCATGTTTGCGGTGGTGGACAATACGGAAGTCAACTGAAGCCATGGACCCGCCGATCCACCCCACCGCGATCATTGAGTCGGGCGCGGAGCTGGCCGCGAGTGTCACGATTGGCGCCTACGCCTACGTCGGCAACAAGGCTGTCATCGGCGCGGGCACCGTGCTGCACCACCACGCCAACGTCGAGGGCCGCACGACCATCGGCCGCGAGTGCGAGATCTTTCCGTTCGCGTGCGTCGGGACCAAGACGCACGACCTCAAGTTCAAGGGCGGTGAGCCCGGCCTGATCGTCGGCGACCGCAATGTCTTCCGGGAATATGTCAGCGTGCATGGCGCGACCAACGATGCCGACCTTACCCGCATGGGGCACGATAACGTCATGCTCGCCTACAGCCACATCGCGCACGACTGCGTCGTGGGCAGTCACCTGGTCATGAGCGCCCAGTCGGCGTTGGCGGGGCACGTGATCGTGGAGGACCACGTTAATATCGGGTGGGGCACGGGGGTGCACCAGTTCTGCCGGATCGGGGCGCACGCCATGCTCGGCGGCATGTCGAAAATCGTGCAGGATGTGCCACCCTTCGTCATCGCCGACGGCAATCCCGCGGTCGCCCGCTCGATCAACAAGGTCGGCTTGGAGCGCAGTGGTTACACGCCGGTGCAACTCGAGGCGATCAAGCAGATTTTCCGGCTCATCTATCGCGCCGGGCATAACCGCATGCAGGCGCTGGAAATACTGCGGGAGCACAAGTTGAGCGACACGGCGGAATTCAAGCATTTCCTCGCCTTCGCCGACCGGAGCGACCGCGGGTTCATCGCCGGGAAGTGACGGCGGGACCATCAGCCAGCCCCGCGAGTTTCACGGCGAAGTCGCGGCAGCTCGCGAACGCCGGGCGCGGTCTATGGCCCCGCTGCACCCAGTTGCCGCAGCAGGTCGTAGCTGTAAAGTCCGGTCCGGTGACCGTCGCTGAATTCAAAGCGGATGGCATAGTTGCCGATGCGCTCCCAGGTCGTCACCTCGACCCCGACATAATTCTTCGGCACCTCGCCGCCATACTGGTGGCCGAAGATGTCGCGCTCGCCCCGGGTCTCGGCACTGGGCGAGGCCGCGCGCAGGGTGGCCATGGAGAGGAAACTCTCCGCGCCATCCTCCCAGCGGATGGCGACTTCCGTGCCGATGATCTGGATGTCTTGCGGGGTGGGCATGGCCATGGAGTCATTAGCGGTCTTCGGCGGGCAAATCGCGAGCCTGCTTTTTCAGCCGCCGCGGGTAGCTCCGGTCGATCGCCTCGACTGCGGGCTCGGGAATGCGGGTGAAGGCGATCCGCATCGGCGCGCTGGCCGTGGCGCCGTGGGCCCCGCCGAAATCCACGGTGTTTTTGCCCAACACTTTGTTGAGATGATCCATCGCAGTGAACAACCGGCCGTTGGTCTCCTCGGTTATGACCAGTCCGTCCGGCTTCTGCATGTCCGAGGCGACTTTCGCGCGCAGCCAGTTGGGCGCGATGCCGATGGGGCTGCTCAGCTCCGGGCGCTCCGGCTGCTCCACCGAAGCAAAGAAGGAGTTGAAGTCGATGGTGGGGTAACGCAGCGCCACGGCATAAAAATTGCCCGCAAACGCCCGCGGGCAAGCGCGAGCCCGGATATTTCACCCCTGGAGGCGTGAAATGTTCGGGCTCGTCGTTCCCGGCGACGTCAATGTCATCATTTGGGTTGCGGCCGGCCGCAATGTGGGCAATCAGTTCCGGGTCTGGCGCGAACCCGCTCGCGACCGGACATTCAACCGCAACTCCCGTCTACGAACGCCCAGGCCTGATCGCCATGCGACAAGCACTCCAGACCCACCTCTGCCGCCCGCAGGTTTTCCGTCGCCGGAACACTGTCTGGCCGGCGTGAAAACCATCCTCGATTTTGCCCGCGCCAAGCGCGCGGCGCAGCCGATCGTCATCCTCGCGGCCTACGACGCCCAGATGGCCCGCCTGCTCGCAGGCACGGAAGTCGACGCCATTCTCGTCGGCGACAGTGTGGCCATGGTCATGCACGGTTTCCCGTCCACCGTCCACGCGACGATGGAGATGATGTGCCTCCACACCGCCGCCGTCCGGCGCGGGGCGCCCGCGATGGTCGTGATCGCCGATCTGCCCTTTCTCAGCATGCGGCAGGGTCGTGATGCCGCGGTGCGGGCGGCCGGCGCCCTGATTCAGTCCGGCGCCACGGCCGTCAAAATCGAAGGAGTGGCCGGACACGAGGAAATCATTGGCTTTCTCGTCGAGAGCGGCATTCCGGTGATGGGTCATCTCGGGCTCACGCCTCAATCCGTGCATCAGCTCGGCGGCCACCGCGTGCAGGGTCGGACGGCCGGCGCTGCGGCCCGGCTCCTGGCCGAGGCGCAGATCCTGGAGAAGCGGGGCGCGTTCTCGCTTGTGCTCGAATGCGTGCCGGCGGCGCTGGCGGCGGAGATCAGCGGCGCGCTCGCCATTCCGTCTATCGGTATCGGCGCGGGACCGTCCCCGGACGGGCAGGTGCTGGTGCTGGCTGACTTGCTTGGGCTCGATGCGGAGTTCCGGCCGCGGTTCGTCCGTCGCTACGCCGAGGGCCACGCGCTGGTGCATACGGCGGTCAATGCCTTCGTGCGCGACGTGCGCGCAGCGCATTTCCCCGCCCCGGCGGAGGTGCTGGCCTGATGCGTGTCTTCACCCGCACCTCCGACTGGCATGCCGCCCGGACGGACCCGGACCGGGCCGGCCGCTCCGTGGGTTTCGTCCCGACCATGGGCGCGCTGCACGCGGGGCACCGCGCGCTGCTGGAGCGGGCGCGCGCCGAGAACGATCGCGTGGTGCTGAGCATCTTCGTCAATCCGACGCAGTTCAACGATCCCGCCGACCTCACACGCTATCCGCGGACGCTCGCGGCCGACGTGGCGCTGGCCGCAGGTCTCGCCGACGACGTGCTCGCCCCGCCGGCCGCGGACCTCTACCCGGATGACTACCGCTACCGCGTGACCGAAAACGACCTCAGCCTCCGCTGGGAGGGCGCGCACCGCCCGGGGCACTTCGATGGCGTGCTGACCGTCGTGCTGAAGCTGCTCAACCTGGTGCAGCCGACCCGGTCCTATTTCGGCGAAAAGGACTGGCAGCAGCTCGCGTTGGTGCGCGGCATGGCTCAGGCGCTGTTTCTTCCCGGCGAGATCGTGGCCTGTCCGACGTTGCGCGCCGCCGATGGGCTGGCGCTCAGTTCGCGCAATGCCCGGCTGTCGCCCGCCGGCCGGATTCATGCGGCCGCTTTTCCGGAAATACTCCGGGAGTCGGTGGACTCCGGCCGTGCCACCGAGCACCTGCGGGCCGAGGGCTTCGAGGTGGATTACGTGGCCGATCACGCGGGTGTGCGGCTGGGTGCGGTGCGGCTGGAAGGAGTCCGCCTGATCGACAATGTCCGGCTCTAACATCCTCTTCGTGCTCACGGGCTCCATCGCCGGCTTCAAGGCCTGCGAGGCGGTCTCGCAGCTGGTGCAGCGCGGCCACCAGGTGCGCACGGTGGCGACGGCGGCGGCGCTGCGTTTCATTGGGCCGGCCACCCTCGAGGGTTTGACGGGCGCGCCGGTGTTGTGGGACATGTTCGCACCCGGCGTGGCGCTCGAGCACATCAACCTGACGCGCTGGGCCGACCTCGTCATCGTCTGCCCGGCGACGGCGAACACGCTCAACCGGCTGGCGGCGGGCCTGGCCGACGACCTGCCGGGAGCACTGTTCCTCGCCCACGATCGCGCGAAACCCTGGCTAGTCGCACCCGCGATGAACCCCGCGATGTGGCGACACGCCGCAACGGCGGCATCGGTCGAAAAACTCCGGTCGTGGGGCGTGCGGCTCCTGCCGGTCGGGGCCGGGCGCACCGCATGCGGCGAGATGGGCGAGGGGCGGCT
>JANMVS010000202.1:0-3707 GCA_031392885.1 Verrucomicrobiota bacterium | reverse complement strand
TTTCATCAGCGCGAGCAGCGCGAGGCCCTCGGCCAGGCCCGGACCGCGGTCGCCGCCGAGCGAGGTGCGGTTGGCCTTGTCGAACGATCCCTTGAAAATGATGGCCAGCTCCGGATGTTTCTTCGCGAGCTTGGTGAGGGTCGACGCCGCCGCCCGGCAGATCTTTTCGTTCTCCAGCGAGCACGGGCCGGCGATCAGGAGGAGTTTTTTTGAATCAAAAATCATGCAAATCTTTAACCACAGATGAACTCAGATAAGTCGAAGTAGCTCCAAAACCTAAAAATCGAAGTCTGCGTCTTTAGGAGCAAGGCATCAGACGATGCGCTATTATTCTGCAAACTGTGTGAATCTGTGTCCATCTGCGGTTAAAATACCTACCCCTGCTTTTGTCTCCTGATCGCCGCGGCGATGAAGGCGGCGAAGAGCGGGTGCGCCTGGTTCGGCTTGGACTTGAATTCGGGATGGCATTGCACCCCGAGGAACCACGGATGGTTCTTCAACTCGACGACCTCGACCAGGCCGCGCTTGGGGTTCCAGCCGCTGACCGCCATGCCGGCCTTCTCGAGGCGCGCCACGTAGTCGTTGTTGACCTCAAAGCGGTGGCGGTGGCGCTCGGAGACGATCTCCTGGCCGTATGCCTTCCGCGCGAGCGTGCCGGGCTTGAGTTTGCACTCGTAGGCGCCGAGGCGCATCGTGCCGCCCTTGAGGACGACATGGCGCTGCTCGTCCATCAACGCGATGACGGGGTGCGGGGTGGCCACGTCGAATTCCACGGAGTTGGCGTTTTTGAGCCGGAGCACATTGCGGGTGTAGTCGATGACCGCGACCTGCATGCCGAGACAGAGGCCGAAATAGGGGATTTTCTTTTCGCGGGCAAAACGGGCGGCGGCGATCTTGCCCTCGATGCCGCGGTCGCCGAAGCCGCCGGGCACCAAAATGCCGTCGAGGAGCTTCAGCCGGGACAGCCCGGCCTTGGTCTCCAGGTTCTCGGCATCGATGCGGATGATTTTCACCCGGGCCTGGTTGGCGATGCCGGCGTGGCTGAGGGATTCGTAAACCGATTTGTAGGCGTCCTGCAGCTCGATGTATTTGCCCACCACGCCGATCTTCACTTCGTGCTTCGGGGACTTGATGCGGCGGACGACCTCGGCCCAGATATTTTTCGGATTCGCCCGGGCCTTGAGGCCGAGCTGGTTGATCACGAGCGTGTCCAACCCTTCTTTTTGCAGCATGATCGGCAATTCGTAGATGGAGTGCTCGACGTCGAGTTCCTCGATCACGGCCTTCGTCGGCACGTTGCAGAACATGCTGAGCTTTTCGCGCATCTCGACTGTCATCGGGTGATCACACCGGCAGCACAGGATATGCGGCTGGATGCCGATCTCGCGGAGTTTCGCGACGCTTTGCTGGGTGGGCTTCGTCTTCAGTTCGCCCGCCGCCTTCAGGTAGGGAATCAGGGTGACGTGGATGAAAGCACAGTCCTTCGGGCCGACCTCGAGCGCGAACTGGCGCATGGCCTCGAGGAACGGCAGGCCCTCGATGTCGCCGGTCGTGCCGCCGATCTCGGTGATGAGCACATCGACGCCCTTGCCGCCGCCGTAGATGCGTTTCTTGATCTCGTTCGTGACGTGGGGAATCACCTGCACGGTCTTGCCCAGGTAGTCGCCGCGGCGTTCCTTGGCGATGACGGCCTCATAAATCTGGCCGGAGGACAGGCTGTTGTGGCGCGAGAGTTTGCCGGAGGTGAAGCGCTCGTAGTGGCCGAGGTCGAGGTCGGTCTCCGCGCCATCGTCGAGGACGTAGACCTCGCCGTGTTGGAACGGGCTCATGGTGCCCGGATCGACGTTGAGGTACGGGTCGAACTTCTGGATGCGCACGGTGAGGCCGCGCATCTCGAGGAGGGCGCCGAGCGCACCCGCCGTGAGCCCTTTGCCCAAAGAAGAAACCACCCCGCCGGTGACAAAAATATACTTCACGCCCCATGGTAAAAACCGCCCCCGAACCATACACAAGGAAAAGGTGGCCCGCGCAGTCACAAATGCGACTTTCCCCTGCGGTAGCGGCGCTCAGTGAGCGCCGATCATAAACCCGGCGGTCATAGACCGCCGCTACAACTTCTAACATGAAAACTCCGGAAAATAGTTTGCCGCTCCCCTGCCCCGTCCCATGTTGCCGCTGTGCAGTCGAAACCCTCCCTCCTGGCCTGGCTTACCTGCGACGGCGTCCACATCGACCCGGCGTCGGGCAAGCACACCATTTTGGGGGTGTTTTCCAACATCAAGGCCCGCTCATTTCCCGTCGTGCACCCCTACATGGTGTGGTTCCTGACCCTCACCGACGTCCAGCCCGGCACGCACCAGATCAAGATGTCCATGGGACTCGATCCGACGAATCCCGCCGCCCTGCTGAACCGGGAATTCGAGTCCCAAAGTCCGCTGCACCGGATCAATCTCATCAACGAGCTGCGCAACCTGCGTTTCGAGCAGCCCGGCGACTATTCCATCGTCATCGAGGTCGATGATGAACCGATCCTCGCCACCAATCTGACGGTCAGCTGAGGGCAGGATTTTTTAACCACTAATCCACACTAATAGGTCACTAATTTTCTCAGAGACGAGATTACTGCGCGCATTCCCGCTATTGTCCGACCCGTTTTCAATTAGTGTTCATTAGTGTCAATTAGTGGTTTCACTCCGTCTCTTCGTCTCGCTTTCTCATCAACCTTTTCATGTCCCAACCCACCTTTGACCTCATCGGCGTCGGCAATCCCATCATGGATCTGCTGGCCCAGGTGCCCGAATCTTTCCTCACCGCCCATGTCGCCGGCGACAAGGGCGGCATGGTGCTCGTGGACGACCGCGACATTGTCGAGCTGGTCGCCAAGCTCGGCGTGCAGCTGGCGGTGACCCCCGGCGGCTCGGCCGCCAACACCACGCTCGGGGCCACCCGGCTCGGCCTGCGCTCGACCTATCTCGGCAAGATCGGCGGGGACCGGACGGCCGCCGATTATCACGCCAACTTCGTCGCCGCCGGCGGCGACGGCTCGCGCTTCAAGCGCGCCATCTTGCCCAACGGCCGCTGCCTTTCCCTTATCACGCCCGACGGCCAGCGCACGATGCGCACCCACCTTGGCGCAGCCATGACCCTGAGCCCGGACGAAATATCCGTCGCGGATTTCCTTGGCGCCCGCCACGCCCACATTGAGGGTTATCTGATGTTCAACCCCGCCCTGGGCGAGGAAGTCGTCAGCACCGCCCGCACCGCCGGCTGCACGCTCAGCATTGACCTGGCCTCGTTCGAAGTCGTCAACGTCGCCCGCGACTGGCTGCTCGACCAGATCAGCCAGGGCGTCCACGTCATCTTCGCCAACGAGGACGAGATCCGGGCCCTGTTCCAGGACCAGACCTCGAGCTACGATACCCTTGCCCGCAAACTCGCCAGCCACGGCGGCATCGCCGCGGTGAAGCTGGGCAAGGACGGCGCGTGGATCGCCCACGGCAGCGAACTGCACCGCATCGCCCCGGTCCCCGCCACTCGCGTGGTCGACACCACCGGCGCCGGTGACGCCTGGGCGGCGGGCTTTCTCTACGGTTATCTGCGCGGATATTCCCTCGCCGCTTCCGGGGCGATCGGAGCGCTGCTCGGTTCCGAAACCGTCCAGCACCTCGGCCCGTCGATCCCCGACCTGCACTGGCCGCGGATGCGCG
>JANMVS010000167.1:0-6192 GCA_031392885.1 Verrucomicrobiota bacterium | reverse complement strand
CTTGGTATTCATACTTCAGCGGCTCGGGTTTGCCGATGCCGCCGAAGGGCTCGCGGGCAATCTCCTTCAGCAGATGGTTGATCCGCTTCACCTGCCGGGCGTCGGTCGCCGGCCAGTGCAGGTAGTCCTGCCAGGCCTCCGCCGTGAACACCAGATTCATACCCGCTCAGGCTTCGGCCAGCTTGCGGACCTTGCCGCGGCCCTTCGCCATTGAGCGGAGGGCTGAGCGCAGACGCGCGGCGTTCTTCGGGCTACGCGTGAGATAGGCCGTCTCCTCCAGCGCCTCGTAGTCCGCCATCGAGAGCATGACCACCGCCTGGTCCCGGTTGCGCGTGATGACCACGGGCTCGCTGTCCTCGCACACCCGGTCCATGGTGGCGGCGAGATTCTCCCGGGCGGCGGTGTAGGTGATGGCCTTCATCTGGACAGGATGTTGTCCAGATCCACTTTGCCGTCAAGCAGCCACTTGCCCAGTGAGTCTCTGGCGGCGGGCGACCGGCGGGATCACGGCCGGATCGTTTCCACAAAGGTCAACCGGCCGTTCTTCACCGTGATGATGGCGGCGTCCTTGGTGGCGTCGCGCCGGGCATTGATCGTCATCCGGCCGGTCACGCCGGGAAAATCCTTCGTCGCCGCCAGCGCCCGGCGCAGCGCCACCCGCTCGGTCGTGCCGGCCCGCGCGATCGCATCGGCCACCAGCTTCACCGCATCGTAGGTCAGCGCCGAGAGCCCGTTGGGCACCGCGCCGTGCCGCTGGCGGTAGGCATTGACGAAACTGCGCGAAGCCTGGTCGGTGTTCTCCGTGGCGAAATGGGTCGAATAATACACGCCCTCCAGCGCCTCGCCGCCGATCTCCAGCAACTGCGGCGCCTCGAACCCGTCGCCGCCAAGGAGCGTCGCCGTGAGGCCAAGTTCCTTCGCCTGCCGCGCGACCAGCCCGGCGGCCACGTAGTAGCCCGGCAGAAAAATCGCATCCGGCTGCGCCGCGCGGATCGCCGTCAGCTGGGCGCGGAAGTCCGTGTCAGCGCCGGCATATTTTTGCGCGATCACGATCTGGCCACCGAGGGCCGTGAACGTCTTCTCGAAATACTCCGCCAATCCCACCGAATAGGGCGCCGTCGCGTCAATCAGCAGGGCCGCTCGTTTGAGCCCGAGCCGGCGGCGGGCAAAGGCGGCGATCACGTCGCCTTGGAACGGGTCGATGAAGCAGACCCGAAACACGGCGTCGCCCACCTGCGTGACCTTGGGATTGGTCGCGGCCGGCGTGATCAACGGCACTCCGGCCGACTGGGCCACCGGACCGGCCTCCAGGGTCCGGGCCGACGAGCATTCACCGATCAGCGCAACCACGTGATCCCGCGCGATCAATTTTTTCGCGGCGGTGGCCGACTCGCCGGCCACCGAGCGGTTATCCTCGACCATCAGCTCGACCGGCCGGCCCAGTACGCCACCCGCTGCATTCAACTCATCGACCGCCAGACGCGCGCCGCGCAGCGAAACTTCGCCGAACGAGGCGTCGCGGCCGGTGATGGACATGAAGAAACCAATTCTGATCGGCTCGGCGGCGAAACCGCCCGCGATCAGGCTGCACAAAAAAAACAAGGAAAGCCGCAAGGTCTGGCCGGTCATCATTGGCGACAGCCACGCAGAATTGCCGCCGGACTGCGAGGCTGCACTGGTTCGGGCTGTAGGTGGGCGAAGGGGAGATGCTGCAATCCTGCTTGTCATTCCGAACACTCCCCAGGATCCATTGGAGGGACGGTCTCCGACCGTCCGGGCTAACGCACCGGCCGCCGTCCGCGGCCCGTTGGGAGACGGGCCCTCCCCGCGGCAGTTTGCAGATTCTGGTTTCATTCAGAATAGCCGGACATCAGTGCTGGAAGGTTGAAGCCATTCCCTCTTTGAACCGCACAAAAAACCTAAGCTCTTGGCTGCGCGCGAGAATTTGCCCTTCGGCTCCTACAAGTAAAAACTCAGCCCAGCACTATCCGCAGGGCGCGGTGGCAGGCTGCCATCTCGGAGGGCAGGCCGATCGTGATGCGCGCCCAATTGAGCAGCGGCGGGAAAGGCCGGCCGACCATCACCCCCTCGGCGAGCATCTTCGTGCTGAATTCCTTCGCCGGCATCCCCGTCTCCATGAAAACAAAATTGCCCTGCGCCGCAGTGCATCGCTTGCCGAGCGCCTTTGCTTCGCCGGCCAGCGCTTCGCGCCCCGCCTTGATCTTGGCCCGCGTGGCCGTGACGTAGCCAGTATCGCGCAGCGAGGCGATGCCCGCCACGATTGTCGTCAGACTCAGACTGCCCGTCATCCGCGCCGTGTCCCCCACTGATCCGGTGGTATTCGTCACTGTCAGCGTCCTGCTGACCAGCATCGGTCTGTTCGCCTGCTGGCACCCGTTCGGCGCGCCGCCCGCATTGCGCCCACGGTGGCCCTGCGTGCCGAGTAGTGCCCGTTGCCCGTTGTTTTATTACTATCCAGTAAAGTGGCTCGACCCGACACCCCCCCGCGCTGCCTCCTGCGCCAAGACTTCAGTGGACATGCCGGGCACCCCCTCTCCAAGGGGGGACTGACTGAGGCTTGCGAAATACGGCGACGTTAGCCGCCGCCTTTGGAGGTCGGGCTTTCCTGTCCGCCACAGTCCCGCCAGGGCGGGACGACAGCGGAACGCCCGACCTGCGGGGAAACCCGTCGGGGATAAACCCCGACCTACAGTTAAATCGCGTCACCCAATTATACGAAACGCAGTAAGGCAACGCCCAGTGGTGAATGGCACCCCTCGCGAGCGGGGTGGCGCAGGATAATCAACCCAGCAACCGCAGCGTGTTCCCACCCCAGAGTTTTGCCAGGGCCGGCTCGGTCCAACCGCGCGCCAGCAGTGCTCGGGTCAGATTCGGGTAGTCGGCGACACTGTTCAATCCGGGGAAGCCGCCGCCGCCGTCGAAGTCGCAGCCGATGCCGACATGGTCGATACCCGCCACGGCGACGGCGTGCTCGATGTGCTTCACGTAGTCGGCCAACGTCGCGGGCGGATTCGGGTATGCTGTCTCCAGACGGTGCCATTCCCCGCTCGCCCATTGTTTCACCTCGGGCGTCAGGACCTTGTCTTTCATCTGCATGAGCATGGCGGCCATCGCCGCGGTGCGACCGTCCTCCGGCAGCGACACGACGGCGATGGGCAACGCGTTGATCTGAATGACCCCGCCTTGCCCTGCGAGGGCGCGCAACAGGTCGTCGCCGATATTGCGCGGATGATCGCATACTGCCCGGCAACCCGAGTGCGAGAGAATCACCGGGGCTTTCGACAGGCGGAGGAGATCCCCCAGTGCCCGATCGGAGGCGTGGGAGGCATCGAGCACCACGCCGAGCCGGTTGCACTCGGCCACGACTTCACGGCCGAAAGGGCTCAGCCCGCCCCATTCCGGTCCGCGCGGATCGGTCGAAGCATCGGCGAGATCATTGTTCAACATATGCGTGAGCCCGAGCATCCGCACCCCCAAGGCATGGAATTTTGCCACCTTGGTCACATCGAGTCCCAGCGAGTAACTGTTCTCGATGCTCAGATAAATCGCGCGCCGGCCCTCCGCCTTTAGTCGCCGGCCATCGGCGGCGGTCAAAGCCAGCCCGCACGACGTGGCGTTTTCCCGGATGACTTCGCCGGCCCGGACAAAAGCCCGCCAGGCTTGATCGTGACTGGCGGCATAACCCGCCGGCTGGCGTGCGCCCTGCGCCGAGTAGACGGCGAAAACCAGGGCGTCGATGCCGCCTTCGCCCATGCGCGGCAGATCGCATTGCGAACCGTCGGTGGCGTACTCGTGCCGGACCGAAAAATCCCAGCCCGGATTCAGGAGGCTCCCCGTCGGCGTGTCGAGATGGGTATCCATCGTGAAGAGGCGCTCATGCAGGGCGGCAGGCATGCGTTCAGCAGAAACCAGCACCTCACCGGAGGCAACGGAGGAAACCAAAAGGTAGGGCGAGGCGTCCCGCCCGGCGTGGTTCTTTCGACCTAAAATTCATCTCGAGGGTTGCGCTGCCTGAAATGTTGCGCTCAGTTGTGCCTCTCTTTTCTATGACCACCAAAATTGAAAACGTCGTCATCGTCGGTACCGGCTGCGCCGGTTTGACCGCGGCCATCTACACCAGCCGCGCCAATCTGTCGCCCCTGGTCCTCGAGGGCGTATTGCCCGGTGGCCAGCTCACCACGACCTCCGAGGTGGAAAACTTTCCGGGGTTTCCCGAAGGCATCGACGGCTACCAGCTGATGCAGAACCTGCGCAAGCAGGCGGAAAAATTTGGCGCGCGCTACGAGAGCGGCTCGGTGCAGGGCCTCGATACTTCTTCGTGGCCCTACACGCTCAAACTCGCCGACCGTGAGATCAAGGCGAAGACCATCATCGTCGCCACCGGCGCCTCGCCGCGCCTCACCGGCATCCCCGGCGAAAAGGAACTTTACGGCGGCAAAGGGGTGACGACCTGCGCGACTTGCGACGGCGCATTTTACCGCAAGATGGACGTCGCGGTCCTGGGTGGCGGAGACAGCGCGGCCGAGGAAGCGCTGTTCCTCACGCGTTTCGCCAGCAAAGTCTATCTGGTCCACCGCCGCGATTCACTCCGCGCTTCCAAGATCATGTCCGATCGGGTCCTCGCCCATCCGAAGATTCAACCGGTGTGGGAGAGCGTGCCGGTCTCAGTCGAAGGCGTAGCGGAAGGCGCCGTGAGCGGGTTGAAGATCAAGCACGTCAAGACCGGTGCCGAAAGCGTGCTGCCGGTGAAAGGCGTCTTTGTGGCCATCGGCCATGTACCGAACACTGCGCCCTTCAAGGACGCGGTCGATACCGACGACCAGGGTTATTTTGTGGCCGCGGGCCACAGCCAGGTGAAGACGAAGACGCCCGGCGTGTATGTCGCGGGCGATTGCGTGGACCACGTTTACCGCCAGGCCATCACGGCCGCGGGCATGGGCTGCGCGGCCGCGATCGAGGCCGAGCGCTGGCTGGCTGAGAAAGGCGGGTAAAGGGCAGGCCTCCCACCGGTGGGTGTTCACCTAATGGGCGGGCGGTGTCCAATTGGGTAGACTCATCACGCCCTAAACAGGCATACTCTCATGTCCACCGCCCCCATTCCACCCCAAGAAGCGACCCGCCCGAGTGCGGCGCACCTGCCGGACATGTTGGTGAACAAGGGAACGGCGGAAAAAACAGGGATGAAACGCATCCTGGTCGTGGACGACAAGGCCAGTGATACCCTGCTGGTGAAACAATGCCTGGAGCAGACCAACGACTACGTGGTGAGGGAGGTAAATGATGCCAAGACGGCGCTGGTCGCAGCGGAGGAATTCCGGCCGCACTTGATCCTGCTGGATGTGAGGATGCCAGGTGTGGACGGCGGGGAATTGGCCGCTCGTATTCAGTCGCATCCCAAATTGCAGGCCGTGCCGATTGTGTTTTTGACCGCCTTGGTCACAAAAAGTGAAGTGGCGGCGGGTAGCTGGCGGGTTGGACGGTTTCCCATGCTGGCCAAACCAATAATTTTGCCGGAACTGGTTGCCTGCCTCAAGCAGCACTTGGGTGGATGACGCGTCGCGAAGCATACCAAGCGAGGCCAGTGCGAAGGCCGGGTGCTGGCTGGCCGAGCAGGGCGAATAAACCAGCCACCTTTATAAGGGGGAGGTGTTCACCTACTTTGCGGGCGGAGGCCGGTGCAGTAAACTCTGCCCGCCCCAACGGGTCCACCATGCCCGCCGCCTCCTCCCCTCCCCAAGATGTTGAACGCCTCTCGGCCGGCACGGTGGAGGTCATCACCGAAGTCCGCCGCAAGGAAGCTCTGCTGAAAGCGGGCGACCTGCAGAACGCGATTCTCAACAGCGCCAACTTCTCGAGCATCGCCACCGACGAGAAAGGCGTCATCCAGATCTTCAACGTCGGCGCCGAGCGCATGCTCGGCTACGCGGCCGCCGACGTGATGAACAAGATCACCCCCGCCGACATTTCCGACCCGCAGGAGGTGATCGCCCGCGCCAATACATTGAGTGTCGAACTGAAGACCACGATCAAGCCGGGCTTCGAGGCGCTGGTCTTCAAGGCCTCGCGCGGGATCGAGGACATCTACGAGCTCACCTACATCCGCAAGGACGGCAGCCGCTTCCCCGCCGTCGTCTCCGTCACCGCCCTGCGCGACGCGCAAAACGCGATCAT
>JANMVS010000414.1:0-2468 GCA_031392885.1 Verrucomicrobiota bacterium | reverse complement strand
CAGATACTGCAAATCTTCCAGCGTGAGCGCGCGAACCCACCCGCGACGGTCCCGGGCGCCGAGCAAACGCAGGTCGCACAAGGGGCAATTGATCGGATTCGAGCGATCGACCGGGCAGCGCTTCGACAAAGCCATGGCCTGCCGTTCCAACTTGGTCCGGAGACCGTCCGGAGAGACGGATTTCTTGGTTTTCATTGTTGGAGTGTGCCAGCGAAAAGCGGAAATAATATCGTAAGCAGACGGAGGTGGGACGGGGTAGTCCATCGACCGAGCCGACAGTAGCATGAATTTGCGGTCGGGACTCCGCAGATCTTGCGAAAAATATGGGGCATTAAACGCGCTTGCCTTAACCCACCTCGCGAAAGCGAGCGGGAAGGTTCCGTCGCCGCGTCGCCCGCATCCCTGACCAGTCGGGCCCTCAGCTCACTACTTCAATCTGCTCGGCGGCGTGTTTCTGGGCGGCGGCCATGAAGTATTTCTGGGCCGAGAAGGCCGCCTCGCCTTCCTTCCGGACGGCTGGGACATAGGTGCCGCTGGGTTGGAGCTCGCGGGCGTCCTCGTTGTCGCGCAGCTCGGCGGGCAGGAGATCGTGGAGGATGCGGTCGCGCAGATCGGCTTGATAGACAGGGAAGAGTGCCTCGACGCGCCGGAAGAAATTCCGGGTCATCCAGTCGGAACTCCCGCAGTAGAGGAGGGGCGTGCCGCCATTCTCGAAATAGAAAATGCGGGAGTGCTCCAAATATCGGCCGACGAGGTTGCGGACGCGGATGTTGTCACTCAAGCCCTTCACTCCGGGCAAAAGGCAGCAGGTGGCGCGGACGACCAGATCGATCTGCACCCCGGCCTGGGAGGCGGCGTAGAGGTTGTCGATGGTGACCTTGTCCACGAGCTTGTTCATCTTGGCGATGATGCGGGCGGGTTTGCCGGCGGCGGCGTTGGCCGCCTCGGTGGCGATGAATTCCTGGATGCGTGAATGCAGGTTGAACGGCGCGACGAGCAGGTGCTTGAACTCGGGCGAACGGGCGAAACCCGTCAGGGCGTTGAACAACAGCGCGACCTCGGCGGTGATCTCCGGGTTGCAGGTGAGCAGGCTGAGATCGGTGTAGAGGCGGGCGGTCTTCGGATTGTAGTTGCCCGTGCCGAGGTGCGCGTAACGGCGCAGTCCGTCGGCTTCCTGCCGGACGATCATGCTGCACTTGCAATGGGTCTTGTGGCCGACAAGCCCGAACACGACATGCACGCCGGCCTCCTCGAGTTCCCGGGCCCACTTGATGTTATTGGCCTCGTCGAACCGGGCCTTCAACTCGATCAGCGCCGTGACTTGCTTGCCGTTGCGGGAGGCCTCGATGAGGGCGCCGATGATCGGGGAATCGCCGCTGGTGCGGTAGAGGGTTTGCTTGATGGCCAGCACGCTGGGGTCGCGGGCCGCCTGCTGCACAAAGTTGACCACCGGAGTGAAGGATTCGTAGGGATGGTGGAGCAGGATGTCGCGTTCCTGCATGGCGCTGAAGATGCTGGTGGCGACGCGCAGACTGGGCAGGTCGACCGGGGTGAAGACCGGGTATTTCAAATCGGGCCGGTCGATCAGGTCGGCCAGGCTCATCATGCGGACGAGGTTGAGCGGCCCATCCAGCTTGAACACATATTCCGCCGCGATTTGCAGGTGCTCACCCAGCAGGGCAAAGACCGGCTCGGGGACTCCCGCCTCGATTTCCAGGCGCACGGCGGCCCCGCGGCGCAGGTTGCGCAATTCCTCCTCGATGCGTTTGAGCAGGTTGTCCGCCTCCTCATCGTCGATGTAGAGGTCGCTGTTGCGGGTGACCCGGAAGGCGTGGGCGCTTTTGACGTGGTAGCCGGGAAAAAGTTCGCCGGCGCAGAGCTTGATGATTTCGCTCAGGAAAATGAAAGTCTGCGCGCCCGGCCGGTCGGGTAGCAGTTGCACCAGGCGGGGCAGGATGCGCGGCACGGGCAGAATCGCCGTATGGTTTTCCTGCTCCGGGGTGTCCGGGTTGGCGAGCGCCACGATGACGTTGAGCGTCTTGTTGCCAATCTCGGGAAACGGATGGGATTGATCGATCGCGAGCGGGGTGAGCACGGGGTACACCTGTTTCGCGAAGTAGGCTTCCACCCAGGCCCGTTCGGCCACGGTGAGTTGCGCGGCGGTTTTGAAGGTGATCTTTTCCTTCGCCAAGGCGGGCACCAACCGCTCATGCCAGCAGCGATACTGGGCTTTGACCAGGTTTTGGATCTCGGGGTAGGCGCGTTTCAGCTGCTCCCGCGGTGAGAGGCCGTCGATGCTCGGCTCGCCGTCGGTTGAGTCCTTCTGCTGCAACAGGCCCGCGATGCGAATCTCGAAGAATTCGTCAAGGTTGGAGCTGACGATGGCCATAAACTTGGTGCGCTCGAGCAGGGGGTTGCTCTCGCTCTCGGCCTGCTCCAGCACCCGTTGATTGAAGGCCAGCCAGCTC
>JANMVS010000152.1:0-28843 GCA_031392885.1 Verrucomicrobiota bacterium | reverse complement strand
GGACTGAGCGGCGGGGGCGGCTCCGCCCAGACGAAGGACAGCGTGAGCGCTTCCTCGCCGATCGCCACGAGGGTGCCCCGGCCGCGCGGGCCGTTGATCAGCCCGGCGTCAAAAGTATCCCCGGGCTGCCGGCGCAGCATGTCGAGAATATGACGTGCGCGGAAATCTCGACAAGAGAGCAGAAGCTCGACTTCTTCGGGGTAAAACAAGATGATATTCACATGAAAGGCGGGGACAATAGTATGAGGCAGATGATATCAAGCGGAACTCCAATATGTTGGCAACATGCTGAAATTTTAACCCTGGGGCAGTTTTCGTGAAACGGCCGAATTCAACCAAACCCTCCCCGGGCAAAAGCGCGAATGACGCCATCCGAGGTCGGCGCGTAATCGTGATCGAGGATCAGCGATTGGTGGCGGAGTTTTTCACTTTTCATTGCCGCGATCTCGGCCTTGACGTGGTGCAGCATTGCACGACGTGCCACGACGGACTGGCCGCAATTCGTGTCCATCGCCCCGACCTCGTCCTCTTGGATATTTCCCTCCCGGATGGCAGTGGACTGGAACTGGCAAAAACGGTGCTCCTTGAGTTGCCCGCGGTAAAGATCCTCTCTATATCCTCGCATCGTGAGCCATGGACCATGCTGCAGGTGCAGCGGATCGGATTGCACGGTTTTGTGGACAAGAACGAGCAGCGACCGGAAGTGCTGTCGGACGCGATTCGCGCGGTGCTCACGGGCCGGGTGTATTACACGCCGGTTGTGAACGAATCGAGTGCCACCATCCGGCGCGACCCGAAGGCGTTCATTCGAGTGCTGTCGGACTATGAAACCAGGATTCTTTCGATGATCGGCGAATCCAAGACGGATGATGAGATCGCCGCAGTGCTGCGCATTAGCGCGGCAACAGTCCAGTCACGCCGCCGCGATATCATGCACAAGCTCGACATCCACGCTACGCCGAAGTTGATCCATTACGCCATCGTCAACGGTCTTACCCGCGCGGAGCAACTGGGTCAGCAGAAGCCATTCTGAGCTGCATTCCCGCCAATTGGGTCTCGAAGTTGCCGCGAAGTATCCGTGCCTCGTTCCACTGGCCGGTCTCCCCCGCTACCTCGATCTTCCGCATGGTTTGCTCCATTTGCTTTTCGGCAATAAAAGCGCAGCGTCCGTAGAGCAGATGGGCATAGCGGCCGGCGGCGGCGGCGTTCTCCTGCACCAGAGCGGCGTTGAGTTGTTGTAACTCGATGTTAAGTTCAGAAAAATATAGAGCCAACTCTGTGGCGAGGGACGTGCCTTTGCGCTTCGCGATCAGGCGCAAAGAAACCAGCGGATCAAGCGCCGCTGGACTGGGCCCCGAAACAGGGCGCGGTAACGTATTCCCGTCATTGTGTGCGGTGGAAAGAATTTTACGCAACCGTTCCATCGTCACGGGTTTGCCAAGAAACGCATTCATTCCTGCGGCGGTGCATTGGGCGCGTTTTTCCGGCGAGGTGAAGGCCGTGGTCGCGACGATGAGCGCCCCGGCCGAGTGATTGGGCAATGCGCGAATGGCACGACTGGTCTCTAGTCCATTCATGCCAGGCAAATCATAGTCTAGACAGGCCACGTCGAAGGTCTGGTGCCGGGCGAGGGCGAGGGCGGTCGGTCCATCCGCGGCACTTTGCACGATGAAGCCGAGGGCTTCCAGCAGGTCGGTGAGCACGATGCGGTTGTATTCTTCATCGTCTACAACCAAGGCGGATTGTCCCAGACCGATGGCAGATTGTCCGGCATCGGGGCTGGGTGGGGTTACAGTTTCCGTGGTGGCAAAACACGCGCTGAAATAAAAGCATGAGCCATGGCCCGGTTCACTTTCCAGCCAGATGCGTCCGCCCATTTTTTCGGCGAGACCCTTGCACAGCGCCAAACCGAGACCGGCGCCGGATACACGGCCCTGTTGCGCGGCTGCCCCACGCTCGAAGCGCGTGAATAATCGCTTCTGCTCATCGAGCGAAATACCCGGCCCATCGTCCAACACGGCGAAGGTGACCTCGGTTTGCTGCGATCCGATGGCTTTGCCCCAGACGGTGACATTCACCTCTCCGCGACCCGAGAATTTCAGGGCATTGCCGACGAAGTTCAACAGGATTTGCCGGATGCGCCGTGGATCGCCGGTCAAATTAGCCGGCACAGTAGACGCGACGGCAATCTTGACCGGAATGCCGCGCATCTCACTTTCGGCGGCGGTGATGGCGGTGATGGATGCGACTAGCTCCACCAACTCGAACCGCTTGGCCTCGAGTTCGATGGCGTCGGCTTGCAATCGAGAGAAATCAAGAATGTCCTCGAGCAGGGACGCTAGATGGCTCGCGCACAGACGCAGGAGGTCGAATTTATGCCGACTATCGGCGTCCAGCGTTTCGGTTCGGAACGTCTCGGCAATACCGATAACCCCGTTCATCGGGTTGCGGATCTCATGGCTGATACCGGCGAGGAATTCGTCCTTGGCAGCACTGGCCTTGACCAGTTCCTCGGTGCGGATGTCGACAAGATTTCCCAGTTCCTGATTGTGTAGGCGGATGCCGCGTTCGCGGATGCGGATGAAAATAAAAACCAACAGACCAAAGAGTGCGGTGTAGCCGGCGTAGGCTCCGTTTGAACGGTACCACGGCGGCAAAATACGGAAGGCAAAAACCGCGGGCTCGCTAGTCAGTCCCGCGGAGTTGGCGGTACGGACTTCGAAACGATAGTCGCCCTCGGAAAGATTACTAAATTCAAACAACCGGCGGGGCGAGGAGGTCGACCATTCGCCTGGAGCACTGCCAAGTCGCGACTGGAGCAACCAGTCTTTGCTCCGGGTATAGTCACCGATAAAAATCCGAAAGCTGAGACGATGGTTTTGGAAGGGAAAAACAAGTTCACCCTCCTTACGGGTCCGGCTGGAGTGCACCGGATCCAAGCGGATAACAGGGACAGCTGGTTTTTGTAGCGCGGAAACGGTGTCATAGTCGAGCCGGAGAAGGCCCTCTGATCCCCCGATCCAGAGAATAGACCGGTTGTCTTCTTTGGAAAATCTCAGAAGGCGCAGCAACCCGATGGTGCCCAGAGCCGGTATGTCGAGTTCCTGCCATTGTGGGTTTCCGGTCCGATCGATAACTAGAATGCCTACTCCTTGCGACGCAGTATTGGTGGCATTGGCATGATTGAAGGCGACCAAGTTGCCTTGGTTGCCGGGAATGGGCTGTGTTGCGACAAAGTCTAGGGCCGGCAGGCCCTCCAATACCCGCAGCCCAGTCCCATCCGGTCTGGCCAACAGCACCCGGCTATTGTGGAAAAACAGAATGTGCTGATTGCTACCCGAAATTGAAACGCGTCCTTCGAAAGGTTTGCCGGTGGCAGGATCATTCGTAGGGGATAGTATATTTTCAGTGGGTTCGTAGGTAAAAGCCCCCTTGCCCGGAGTCCCGATCCAGAGCCGTTCCGTCGGGCCTTCGTGCATAGAAGTGCAGGCATCAGGCAACTCCAAAAACTGGGTGTGAATAAATGAGCCATCAGGCTGAGCAACTAGTCGGCCCAGACTGGGATACTCGGACAAATAAAAACAATTCGGATTTAATCGCGAGGGCTGGGAGAATAAAATGGTTTTAGTTGATTGGGTGAATATTGGTCTGACGCTAATGCCATCAAAAAAATCTACGCCGCCATGACGGGCTAGCATTAGGCCGCCATGAAATGGAAGCAAGTCGTTGTATCGCAACGTCATTTGCAGCAACTGTTCAAAACTTCCGCCTTTGGACGTTGATGGAACGAGCTGAAACACGCCTTCCCGCGTTAGCGCAAAAAACCGGGAGTCATCGCTTTTGAGATCAACGACAACTTGTCCCTTAAGTCCGTTTGCGGAGCCATACAGTGTGGCGTATCCGTTGATTTCAAGATGGAAGGTTCCATCAGGAGTGGCGCACCAAGCATTTCCATCGGCGTCGGGTGTGATCGAAAAAACGGCCCGAGTAGGCAAACCGCCGGTTGTGTCTAGAATACGTAGTAATTCTCCGTTTCTAGCGACCATCGCCATGCCCTTATTCACTGTGCCAATGGCAAAGTTGCCAGAGGGCAACGTTGCCACACCGGCCGGTCGGGAATCGGCGAGAAATTTATTAAGCCCATCACTAGACACGCGGACTGGTGGCGTTCCGGTTCTGAACAGTCCGTTGGCGCTGACCAGCAACAGTCCTTCTGCATCTCTGGCCAGCCCAAGAATTTCACAATCAGGCAACATGGTATTGGGTACCTCCAATTGAGGTCCGGATTCAGTCACGCGATAAAGCCCCGTTTCCAGATGATGAAACCAAGGCTCGTTATTCAAACTCAGAGGGAAGAGGCGGCTCTTTCCACCATAGAGCCAGCTTCGAAATGCCGCCCCATCCCAGCGCATAATTTTGTCGCTGCAAAAAAAATAAACGCTCGAGCCCACGGGTGCGCAGCTCCAAACAAAACCGAAAAGACGTTCCTCTTTGGGCAGATGCTGAATTAACGAGTGATATGCAAATTTTCCGAGTGATTCTTCGGTAAAATAACCCACTTCATTGGATGCTCCCGCCCAGAGGCGCCCGCCGTCGCCGAACGCGAGTGCGCGCAAAGCATAGGTATTGGATACGGAAAAAGACAACCAAGTCTGGCCGTCATAAACATGCAACTGATCTCCGCCCACGAAGAGTCGACCGAGTTTATCTTGCAGGGTGATCCACATGTAGCCGTCCTTGCCAATAGCCTTGGAGGAAAAATTTTCAACGAGGGGCTGTCCGGCAGTCTTGTCCCGCCACGCACCAAAAACGACCCGGTCCGCCAAGCTCAGCGACAAAATTAAAACCGCCATCCTGAGTCTATTGGGCAAGGTATACATCTGTGGCTCATACCCTATCGGGCTTTTGTCGATGACCGCAAATTTCTACTTCACCTGCTTTTAGGTGGGTGGGATGAGTGTAAGTGGAGCGACGACTACAATAATCCCTGAAGCGGCGAGCAGCAAGATACTCTGGAGGTTGGAGCGGCTAGTCGGAATCGAACCGACGACACCTGCTTGGAAGGCAGGAGTTTTACCATTAAACTATAGCCGCAATCGCGCTCGGGGCAGAGTGCCCCCGCCGGGCGGACGTTCAAGCTTTTGTTCGTAGCCCTAGCACATCGATCCGGATTAAAATGCATTGCCGGCGCTGGGAAAATGCACATATTCCCCGACCATATGGCGACTCCAGCGGCTACCAAACCCAAGTCCAGTGTCAAAGCGGCGCAAGAAATGGCCAAGTTAAAGGCCTTCGAGAAGAAGGCCAAAACCTACAAGCTCGATCTGGCTGAGCTATCTATTTTTACCAGCCAGCTTGCGTCCCTGCTCCAGGCCGGCCTGCCGCTTGTGTCCTGTCTCGAGGCCCTGCAGGATCAGACGGAGGATCAGGTTTTTCGCATCGTGATCCGCGATGTGAAAAATGACATCTCCACCGGCACGTCATTCTCAGCGTCCGTCAAGAAATTCCCCAGGTCGTTCCCCAACCTCTTCACCTCGATGGTCGAGGCCGGTGAAGCTTCCGGCGGCCTCGGCGTTTTTCTTGGCATGGTGGCGGGTTACTTCGTGTCCTCGGTCTAACTGACCAAGAAGGTGAAGTCGGCCATGACGTACCCGGTCGCCGTCATCGGCCTCGCGGTGGCGCTGGTCAACGTACTGCTGATTTTCGTTATCCCGGTGTTTGCGGCCATGTTTGCCGATTTCGGCGCCAAGCTGCCCAAGCCCACGCAGCTGCTCATCGATCTGAGTGATTTCATGAAGGCCTACTGGTGGGCGCTCGGGGCCGGAGCTTACGCCATTTTCTTTTTCACCAGCAAGTATATCGCGACCCCCAACGGCCGCCGCCAGAAGGATAAGTTTCTGGTGGGTGCCCCGATCTTTGGGAATCTGGTGCACAAGATCGCGCTCTCCCGTTTCTGCCGCACCTATGCCACGCTGATGCGCTCGGGCGTGCCCATCCTCCGCACCTTGGAAATCGTGGCCTCAGCCAGCGGAATGGTGCAGGTCGAGGACGCCTGTGCGGATATCGCCAAGCACGTGAGCCAGGGTGGCCAGGTATCCGATGTCATGGCCGCCAATGCCTTCTTTCCGCCCATGATGAAACACATGGTCAAGGCGGGTGAGACCACCGGCAACGTGGATGGCATGATGAACAAGATTGCCGATTTCTACGATACGGAGTGCGACGCCACCGTCGGCGCGCTCACCTCGCTCATTGAGCCTTTGCTCATCGTGTTCCTCGGGGTGGTGGTTGGCGGCATCGTCATGGCGATGTTCCTGCCGATCTTCCAACTCGGCGCGGTGGCCGGTGGCTTGCAGTAAGCTCGTTCCGGGGTTTTGCAACGGCACCTGCCTGTCCACGGCGGCGCGGGCAACTCACCCGCCTCTACAGGCATGCCTCCCATTCTTATGGTCGACGACCTCATCTCCATCCACGAGATGCTGGCGGCCGTGATCCAGCCAGCCGGTTACAAGACCACGTTCTCGACCGATGGCGAAAAGGCGCTGGCCCGCTACAAAGCGGAGAAGTACGACCTTGTCCTCGCCGACATCGACATGAACCGGCGGACGGCATCACGCTGCTGAAGCAGATCAAGCTATTTGATCCGGCTGCCGTCATCATCATTATGACGGCCTACGCGAGCACGGAGAGCGTTATCCAGGCGCTGAAATTCGGGGTGTTCAACTACCTCCAGAAGCCTTTTAAAGTGGACGAGCTCCTGCAGGCTCTGAAGCAGGGCATAGAATTCAAGAAGAGCGTGGTGGAGCGCGAGGCCTCGGTCGGCGGGCGCTTCGCCCGCGGTCAAGGCCGGCGATTTCGAAGCCCGCTTGTTGGGCGCGAGTCAGAAAATCAAACGGCTTATTACCCAACTGAAAAAGCTCGCCGCCGCGCCTACGCCGATCCTCATCTCCGGCGAACTCGGCAGCGGCCACGAAATCGCCGCGGAACTGCTGCACGCCGCCGGCACACCTGCCGACAGCCCGCTTGTGCGCATCGACTGTCGGCTCAGTTCAATGGAGAGCCTGCGGGACGGACTACTCGGGCAGAACGGTTCCGGCGGCACTTGGGTCCAGCAGGCGAAGGATGGCACACTGTTTCTCCTGCACCTGCAATCCCTGCTCAAGGAGGCGCAAGCCGAACTCGTCTCTGTCATCCGGAACAACGCCCACAATTTCCGTTTGATCTGCGCCACCGAAGTGGATCTCGAAAAGCTGGCGGAGGCGGGCCAGTTCAACGAGGAACTCTTCGATCGCATCGCAGCCCTGCCGGTGCAATTGCCGCCGTTGCGCGAGCGACTCGAGGACATTCTATCGCCGGCAAGACCTCGATCAGCAGTTTGACGCCAAACAGGTGGAATTCACTGAGGACGCTCTCGCCACCCTCAAGGCCTATAGCTGGCCGGGCAACCTCGCCGAGTTCCGACAGGTTGTCTCACAGGTGATCACCACCACGGAGACCCGGGTCGTCACTTCGGCGCAATTGCCATTGCGCATTCACGAACCGAAGGACTGGCCTTCGCTTGCCGAATATCTGGCCGGTCAGGGAAAGCAGTATCTCGCCCGTGTCCTCAACGCTTGCCAGGGCGACAAAACACGAGCTGCCCTGGGCATCATGGTCAGTCGCTTGGGATGGTTTCCGCCGATCGGTTCGAATTTTACGTCTGGCGGATTACCGGTCAACCATTGGGTGGAGTAAAAAACTGCTTAATGACGAACGACCGCTAGACCGCGCGTCCTCGTTCACCCCTAGGCGTCGGCTCCCGGCACCTTGGCGATGCCCAAGAAGGGCGCGCGCTCACCCCATAGATGAGCAAATCGTGGGAGGAACAGTGGTTGCACGACAAGTGGGTCAGTACGACCTGAACCTATCCGAGAGAGTTGCCTCGTTGCCCCGACCCCTTGGTGGCTGCGGCCAAACAAACCTCGTGGGTATCGCTCAATTCCCGCTTGCTCCGCCATAGTGGCAACGCAAACCTCACGCCGCTTACGCACATGCCAAAACGCACTGACCTTGAGTCCATCCTGATCATCGGCGCCGGCCCTATCATCATCGGTCAGGCCTGCGAGTTTGACTATTCGGGGACCCAGGCCTGCAAGGCGCTCCGCGAGGAAGGGTACAAGGTGATTCTCGTGAACTCCAACCCGGCCACGATCATGACGGATCCGGAGTTCGCCGATGTCACCTACATCGAGCCACTGACGGTCGATATTCTGGAGAAAATCATCGCGAAGGAGCGCCCTTCCGCGCTGTTGCCAACGCTCGGCGGCCAGACCGCCCTCAATCTGTCGCTCGAACTGCACAAGGCCGGCATCCTCGATAAATATAACGTTGAGATGATCGGCGCCAAACCCGATGCCATCAAGAAGGGCGAAGACCGCGAGCTCTTCAAACAGTGCATGCTCAAAATCGGCCTCGACGTGGCCAAGTCGATGACAGTCCACACGCTCGAGGACGCGCGCAAGGCCTCCGACTATATCGGCACCATGCCGCTCATCATTCGCCCGAGCTTTACCTTGGGCGGCTCCGGCGGCGGCATCGCCTACAACCGCGAGGAATTCGAGCAAATCGTCAACAACGGTCTCGAGGTGTCCCCGGTTCACGAGGTGCTGGTCGAGGAGTGCCTCCTCGGCTGGAAGGAATACGAGATGGAGGTCATGCGCGACCACAAGGACCAGTGCGTGGTCATCTGCTCCATCGAGAACTTTGACCCGATGGGCGTCCACACCGGCGACTCCATCACGGTCGCGCCCGCGATGACGCTCACCGACAAGGAATTTCAGGTGATGCGCGACGCGTCTTTCGCCGTCATTCGCGAGATCGGGGTGGCGACCGGCGGTTCCAACATTCAGTTTGCCATCGACCCGCAGACCGGCCGTCAGGTCGTGATTGAGATGAACCCCCGTGTCTCGCGGTCCTCCGCGCTTGCGTCCAAGGCCACCGGATTTCCCATCGCCAAAATCGCGGCCAAGCTCGCCATCGGCTACACGCTCGACGAGCTGCGTAACGACATCACGCGCCTGACCCCGGCCAGCTTCGAGCCGACCATCGACTACGTGGTTACGAAGATCCCGCGCTTCACCTTTGAAAAGTTTCCCGGGGCCAACACCACGTTGACCTCGGCCATGAAGTCGGTCGGTGAGGCGATGGCCATCGGCCGCACCTTCAAGGAATCCTTCCAGAAGTGTTTGCGCTCGCTGGAGACCGGCGCGCGCGGCTTCGGCGGCGGCGGCAAGTTCGGCGGCGATGAACCCGTGGACGATGCCACCATCCGCCAAAAACTCGGCACGCCCAACGCCGAGCGCGTCTATTTCATCCGCCACGCCTTCCGCGCCGGTTACAGCGTGGAGCAGATCTTCGATCTCACCAAAATCGACCCCTGGTTTCTACAGCAGCTTTGGGAAATCTACGAGATGGAGGAGGCGCTGCGCAAATTCACCCCGCAGACCCTCGCGGTCACGACCTTGCGCCGCGCCAAGCAGTTTGGTTTCTCGGATGCGCAACTCGCGCATCTCCTGCAGACAGATTTCGACACGATGCGCGCCCACCGCAAGCAGGCCGGCGTCAACACGACTTTCCGGTTAGTGGACACCTGCGCGGCGGAGTTCGAGGCTTTTACGCCGTATTACTACTCGAGTTATGGCGAGGAGAACGAAATCATCCCGTCGCAGAAAAAGAAGATCATGATCATCGGCGGCGGGCCGAACCGCATCGGCCAGGGCATCGAGTTCGACTACTGCTGCGTACATGCGTCGTTCGCCCTGCGGGAAATTGGCTACGAGACCGTGATGGTGAACTCAAACCCAGAGACGGTTTCGACCGATTACGATACGAGCGACCGGCTCTACTTCGAGCCGCTCACCCTCGAGGATGTGCTGGAAATCTATGAACAGGAGAAGTGCGACGGGGCCATCGTGCAGTTTGGCGGCCAGACCCCGCTCAACCTGGCCGCCCCGCTCAAGGCCCGCGGGGTGAATGTCATTGGCACGACCCCCGAGAGCATCGAGATCGCCGAGGACCGGAAACTTTTCGCCGCGATCCTCGACCAGTTGCAACTCCGGCAGCCACCGAATCGCACGGCCATGAACGAGACCGAGGCGCTGACTTTTGCCCACGAGATTGGCTTTCCGGTGCTGTTGCGCCCGTCGTTCGTGCTCGGTGGCCGGGGCATGTTCATCGTTTACAGCGAGGAGGAATTCAAGGCCGTCATCCGGCAGGCCTTCGATGTCATGCCGGACAAGCCGGTGCTCATTGATAAATTCCTTGAGGATGCCATCGAGCTTGATGTGGACTGCATCAGTGACGGCGAGACCTCCCTCATCGGGGGCATGCTGGAGCACATCGAGTTTGCCGGCGTGCACTCGGGCGACGCCGCCATGGTGATGCCGCCGCATACCCTGTCGGCCGACATGCTGCAGACCGTGCGCACCGCGACCTATGCCCTGGCCAAGGCGCTCAAGGTTGTCGGCCTGATGAACATTCAGTTCGCGATCAAGGACAACCAGCTGTTCGTGCTGGAGGTCAACCCGCGCGCTTCCCGCACCGTGCCGTTCGTGGCCAAGGCCATCGGTGTGCCTCTGGCGAAGCTCGCCGCAAAGGTGATGGCGGGCAAAAAACTTTCCGAGCTCGGCCTGACCCAGGAAGTGAAACCGAAGCACTGGTGCGTGAAGGAGGCCGTGTTTCCCTTCGCGCGTTTTCCCGGCGCCTTGATCGTGATCGGGCCCGAGATGCGCTCGACGGGGGAGGTCATGGGCATGGATGACGACCTCGGCATTGCTTTCGCCAAGACCCAGATGGCGGCCAAGCCCGGCCTGCCGCTCAGCGGCAAGGTTTTCCTCAGCGTGAAGGACTCGGACAAACCAGGCGCTGTCGCCCTGGCCAGGGGTTTCGCCGAGTTGGGCTTCTCGATTGTCGCCACCGGCGGCACCGCCCGGCTCCTGCAGCAAAACGGTCTGAAGGTGCAATTCATCAACAAGCTCATGGAAGGCCGGCCCAATTGCGTGGACATGATCAAGAATGGGGAAATCCAGATGGTCATCAACACCCCGAAGGGCATGATGCCCCGGCAAGACGAGAACGCCATCCGCGCCGCCGCCGTGGCCAATTCGATCTGTATCATGACGACCCTCACCGGGGCCAACGCCGCCCTCGGGGGCATTCGGGCCATGAAACAGAAGCGCGTCGATGTGCGCGCGCTCCAGCAATACCGTGGCAGTGTCGTGCCGATGTAACCCCGGCAGTGCCTCCCTCCGCCACGCTTATCGCCCTGCTGCACGGCCCGGACCATCCGGGCATCGTGGCGCAGACGGCCGGATGGATTTTCGCCCGACAGGGTAACATCCTCCACGCCGACCAGCACCGCGACATGGAGACGGGGGATTTTTTTCAACGGATCGAGTGGGTCCCCGCTCCGGGTGAGGCCGACGTGATGGCGGAAGAATTTCGCCGCTTCGCGGCCGCCCTGGGCATGGTGGCCCGGGTGGCGCGCTCGGCCTATCGGCCGAAGGGTGCACTGTTTGTTTCCCGCGCTGACCATTGTTTTCATGACCTCCTGCTCCGCGGGGTGGCCGGGGAATTTGCTGGCGACTTCTCCTGCGTTATTTCCAACCACGAGGATCTGGCCGGGGCGGCGCGGCACTATGGGCTGGCCTTCCACCATGTGCCGGTGACGGCCGACACCAGAATCGGCGCCGAGGCCCGTCAGCTGGAGATTCTGCAGGCCGCCGGAGTGGAGTTCGCCGTCCTTGCCCGATACATGCAGATCTTGTCGGGGGATTTCCTGCAAGCCTTCGGCCGGCCGATGATCAATATCCATCATTCGTTTCTGCCCGCTTTCGCCGGTGGCCGGCCCTACCATCAGGCGCATGCCCGCGGGGTGAAGCTCATCGGCGCCACGGCCCACTATGCTACCGCCAGGCTCGACGATGGCCCGATTATTCAGCAGGACGTTGCGCGGGTCACGCACCGTCACGGGGTGGAAGACCTCATCCGCAAGGGCCGCGACCTCGAAAAGTCGGTCCTGGCGCAGGCGGTACGCTGGCACCTGGAAAATCGCATCCTCATCTACGGCAACAAGACCGTGGTGTTTGATTAAGCGGTAAGCTTTAAGCGATAGGCGGTAAGCTAATGTAAGTCAGACTATAGTTGTGTCGGCGAGTCTCATCATGGCGGGCGTTAAATCCAACATACGCCCGCATCGCGCTGCTCACCGATTTCCGGCATTTACAGGCGGCGATGCTTTTGCTCTCTTCCACAGTTCCATGAGTCAACTTCCGCCTGTCGAACATTCTTCCCACAAAGCTGATCCTGCCGCTGCGCCGGTGATCGAACCCGGCTTCGAGGTCACCGTTCAGGTTTTCTGGGAGAAGAATCGCAGCTTCATTCTCGGCGCCTGTGGCGCCGCCCTGCTGGCCATCCTGGCTCGCGAAGGCTGGCAGTATTATTCCGTCCAGCACGAACAGGACGTGCAGGCGGAATTCGCGCGAATCGCCGACCAGCCCGCTAAACTCGCCGCTTTTGCCGACGTCAACTCTGGCCACCCGCTTGCCGGTGTTGCTTATCTCAAGTTGGCTGATGGCAAGTACTCCGCCGGGGATTATTCTGGCGCTGCAGCCGGCTACAGCAAAGCCGCGGGCAGCCTGAAGCACGAGGCATTGCTCGGCCGCGCCAAGCTTGGCGTCGCGATGAGCCAACTCAGTGGCAGTGACAAGGCCGCCGGTGAGGCGGCGCTCAAGGCGCTCAGCGCCGATTCCACGCAACTGAAGGGCGTGCGCGCCGAGGCCACCTATCATCTCGCTTCACTCGCCACGGCGGCAGGTAAGACTGACGAGGTGAAGAAACTCGTCGAACTGATCAGTCAAATTGAGGCCACTGGCTCGTGGGCGCAACGCGCCACCCTGTTACTGGCCAGCTTGCCCGCCGGCCCAGTTTCAAAAGTAGCGCCCGCAGCCGGCCTCAACTTCAAGCCTGGCAAGTAAGCCGTTGGCTTCAGCAGCGGTGGGTTGGGATATTTCTTAACCCTTTTAGTGGAGGGGGAAGATCACGCCAATGAGCCACCGTCCCGCAAAATGGCAAAAATGGTCGGGGCGATAGGATTCGAACCTACGACCTCCTGGTCCCAAACCAGGCGCTCTACCAGACTAAGCTACACCCCGCGACGAGTTCGATGGGAGGGGGGCGTTCACTTCATGTCAATGTTCTCGTGGACCCAATAGCCGACGGATGGTCAGGATTTTTGTAGATGTATATCATAGCTCTGTAGGTTACCGTGTGCGACCTTCTTGAAGGGGAGTGCTTATCCATGATACACCATGGAATACGTGGCAGCAGGAGGTTTTTGTTCATGGGCAGGTCGGGTCAAAGTGGCCCTGAAAAGTGTTAAAAAATGCTTCTTGCCTCACTGGACAGGCCTACCGTATATACCTCCCCTCAAACTCTTAAACAAATGGATACTCTTTCTCGCGATAGTAATAGCTCCGGCAGCATCTTGCCTCTCGTTGGCGTGATCGCCGGCGGTCTCGCCCTGGTCCTCTCGATCGTGGCCCTCGTTAAACTTTCCACGCTCCAAAAGACCGTGGCCGCGCAAGGCGACGAAGTCGCCAAGATCGCCACCATCGAAGCCGAGGTGCGTTCCGCCGCCGCGAAGTCTGAAACTGATATCAAGGGTATCCGCACAGGTATCCAAGGCGCGCTCGACCAGGTCGGCGCCGAGATCGGCACGATCAACGGCAAGATCACGAAGATCGAAGAGGCCATGAAGGCCCGCGTCGCGGCTCCCGCCGGCAAGGCTGGGGTCGTGACCGGCACGGTTGACGCCAGCGGCAACTATGGCGTGGCTCCCGGTGACACGCTCTCCAAGATCGCGAAGAAATTTGCGACGCGCGTGGACAATATCCTCGCCGAGAATCCCGGCCTCGACCCGGCCCGACTGAAGGTCGGTCAGAAGATTAAGATCCCGAAGAAGTAATCTTCGCCCGCATCGTCCCCATGCCTCCCAGACCTTGTGTCGTGGAGGCATTTTTTTTGGATGCACGGGTAACGCCTGTTCCCCCCTTCGCCACCTGGGTCCCAAGTAAAGTCCGATGAGCAACCAACCGTCATTACCGCAGCGCTGGCAGAAACTTCGCACCGAACCCCATGCGACCACGCGGATCTTCGATGTCACCCGCACCGTCTACCGGCACCCGCACCGGACGAAGGAACAGGATTTTTTTGTCATTCACGCCCCGGACTGGGTGAATGTACTGGCCCTGACGCCGGAGCATCAACTCGTGCTGGTGCGGCAGTTTCGTTACGGCACCGATGATTTTTCGCTGGAGATTCCCGGCGGCGTGATGGATCCCGGCGAAGATGCGGTCACCGCGGCCGTGCGCGAATTGCGCGAGGAGTCCGGTTACATCGGCACCACGGCGCGGCTGCTCGGCAGCGTGCACCCGAATCCGGCCATGCAGAATAATCGCTGCCACCTGGTGCTGGTGGAGCATGCGCGGCCGGCCGCCCAGCTCGATTGGGACCCGGATGAGGAGTTTGAAATCCTGACGAAGCCGGTGGACGAGGTCTATGCGCTCGCATACCAAGGTGGCATTACCCACGCGATGGTGCTGGATGCCCTGTTGCTGTTTACCCCGGTGTGGGCCCAGTTGCGCCGGGGGGGCGTTTGACTTTGGCCCGCCCGGGATTTTACTCCCCGGAACCCATGGAAGCCACCGCCACCACCTCCTTGTTTGCCAATGCCCCGGAGGCCTTGGGTGCGGGTGAAACCGGCATTTTGCCCGTGGCCTTGGAGCGGGAAATCCGCGCGATCTACCGGCGCAGTCCGCTTTACGGGCTGCGTTTTCCGCTGCACAACGAGCGACTGCAGTGGTCGTGCTACCGGGAGATTCCCGTGCTGACGAAAAAGGAAATCCTGGATCGCGGCCACACAGCGTTTTTTGCGGACTACGCCGTAATCGAACGCGGCCTGCAGGATAAAAAATTCGAATATGAGCACACCTCCGGTTCCACGGCTCGGCCGATGACGGTGGTGATGGAGGACGGCTGGTGGAACGCCCAATTGCGTCGCGCCTACCTCGCCCATCCGCAACTGGCCCAGTATGTCGACCGGCCCTTCCGCAAGGCGGTGCTCGCGCCCATTGGGTGCTCGAGCAATCTCTGTCCCTACGAGGATCACCCGTTTCCCCACCGCTATTTTGACGGGACGGTCTATCTCAACCTTTCGAGCGACCCCTTCGTCTTCGCTGAGGTGGAATGGGACCGGATCGTCTTGGAATTGCAGGCGCTCAAGCCGGAAGTGATCGAGGGCGAGCCGGTGTATCTCGCCATGCTGGCGCGCGCGGTGCAGAAACGTCGCATCAGCGTGCCGAGCATTCGCACGGTCATTCTGACCTATGGCAAGGCCAGCCTTCAGCACAGCCGTCGCATCGCGGAGGTTTTCCCCGCGGTCCAGGTGGATTTATACGGGTCGACGGAGGCGGGTTATATTTTTGTCGGCGACGCCTTTGCGGACAACCTGCGCGCGATCGATGGCAATGCGTTCGTGGAGTTGGTGGCCTGGCGCCCGGAACTGCCCGATGTTTTCCAAATCAACGTGACGACCCGCGACCGCGAGGCGATGCCGCTGCTGCGTTATTTCACCGGCGACATCGTGCGCCGCACGCCGGCGGGCTACCGGATTCTGGGTCGGGAGCGGGATTTGTTTTTTCGCCCTGATGGGGCCGTCGTTTCGGCGTTCGAGATCGATGCGGCCTTGCCGGAGAATTTTGCCTGCTGGCACTGGAGCCTGGTGCAGGTCTCGGATCATCGCTGGGATTTCCAGTATGTGGCGGATGCGATCGCCCCGAAAGGCCTGGAGCAGGCCATGGCGTTGGCCCTGGGGGAGGGCGTGCGGGTTAATCTTTTTCGGCGAAAATTCATCCAGCCCGCGGCGAGCGGAAAATTTTCCCTGCTCAAACCATTGGTGCGCTGAGGGGGCGGCGGGAAAGGGAGTGGAAGTTCCCGCTCCGACATCGACCGCTGACGCCCGAAGCGCTGCGGCGAGCCAAGCCGACCCCGGCGCGTAACCAGCCGCGGCGGGCACTGGAGCCCGAGAGTTAAAGTCCAACGATTCTTGACCACACTTGGGCCGGTGGGCGGCTTGGCTTCTCGGTTGATTTAGGCTCCCTTATGCTTCAACTGGTGTCTGGCGCATCCTTTACATTTAAAGGTGGCATCGGTTTATTTCTCTCCCCCGCAGGTTACTTGGCCTGACCGGCTCCTCTCCCCGTTTTTCTCGCGATGAATCTACTCGGCTCGCTTTTCACCTCGTCCATTGGGAAAAAATTCCTCATGGCCCTCACCGGGCTGGTGTTGTTCGGCTTCGTCACCGGCCATTTGCTCGGCAACATGCAGATTTTTTTGCCCCCGCAAAAAATCAACGCCTATGGCCATATGTTGGAATCACTCGGGGCCGGGCTTTGGCTGGTCCGGTTGTTTCTCTTGGCCTGCCTGGCCATCCATGTGTGGGTGGCGATCCAGCTCACCCGGGAAAATCTGGCCGCCCGTCCGACGGGCTACAGCGTTGAGCACACCAATCGTGCTACGCTGGCCTCGCGCGTCATGGCCCGCACGGGCATCGTGGTGCTGGCCTTCCTCATTTATCACCTGCTGGATTTCACGTTGCGGGTCCAGCATCCCGAGTGGGGCCAGCCCACCTTCGCTCTGGCCGACGGGACGCTGGTGCGCGATGTGCACACCATGATGGTGCAGGGCTTCAGCCGCCCGGGCGTGTCATTTTTCTACATCCTCGCCGTCGGGTTGCTGAGCTACCACCTCTGTCACGGCGTCGTGAGCTTGGTGCAGACCCTCGGCCTGAAGAACGAGCGCTGGACCCGCGGCCTCGAGCTTTTCTCCCTCGCCTACTGCTGGATCTATTTCCTGCTCAACTCCGCCATCCCGCTCGCCATCCTCGGTGGCCTGGTCAAAGCCCACGTTTAACTTTCCCCCGCCATGGCCAAACTTGACTCCAAGATCCCCTCGGGCCCGCTCGCCGCCAAATGGCAGAAGCACAAGACCGAGATCAAACTCGTTAACCCGGCCAACAAGCGGAAATACGAGGTCATCGTCGTCGGGGCCGGCCTCGCCGGTTCCTCGGCCGCCGCCACGCTGGCCGAACTCGGCTATCGGGTGAAGAACTTTGTCTTTCACGACAGCCCGCGCCGCGCCCACTCCATCGCCGCCCAGGGTGGCATCAATGGCGCCAAGAATTACCAGAACGACGGCGATTCCGTGCACCGGCTTTTCTACGACACGCTCAAGGGTGGCGATTACCGCGCCCGCGAGGCCAACGTTCACCGCCTCGCCGAGGTTTCCGTCAACATCATTGATCAGTGCGCCGCGCAGGGCGTGCCTTTTGCCCGCGAATACGGTGGTCTCCTCGCCAACCGCTCCTTCGGCGGCGCGCAGGTCTCCCGCACGTTCTACGCCCGCGGCCAGACCGGCCAGCAACTGCTCCTGGGCGCCTATTCTGCTCTCTCCCGCATGGTGGGGCAGGGCGGGGTCGAACTGCACACCAACTCCGAGATGCTCGACCTGGTTGTCGTGGACGGTCACGCCAAGGGCATCATCGTCCGCGATCTGAACACCGGCGCCGTCACCCGGCATAGCGCCGATGCCGTCATTCTCTGCACGGGCGGCTACGGCAACGTCTTCAATCTTTCCACCTACGCCCGCCAATCCAATGCCACGGCCATCTGGCGCGCCTACAAGCGCGGTGCGTGCATGGCGAATCCCTGTTACACGCAAATCCACCCGACCTGCATTCCGGTCAGCGGCGACTACCAGTCCAAGCTCACCCTGATGTCCGAGTCGCTCCGCAACGACGGCCGCATCTGGGTGCCCAAGAAAAAAGAGGACGCCAAGAAGGAGCCCGGCTCCATTCCCGAGGCCGACCGCGACTATTACTTGGAGCGCATCTATCCGAGTTTCGGCAATCTCGCGCCACGCGACGTCTCCTCCCGGGCCGCCATGCGCATGTGCGCTGAGGGTCGCGGCGTCGGCGAAACCGGCCTCGGCGTCTACCTCGACTTTGCCGATGCCATCAAGCGTCTCGGCGAACCTGCGGTGCGCGAGCGCTACGGCAACCTCTTCGATATCTACCATGAGATCACTGCGGAGAATGCCTACCAGTCGCCCATGCGCATCTTCCCCGCGGTCCACTACACGATGGGCGGCCTCTGGGTGGACTATAACCTGATGTCCAACCTCCCTGGGCTCTTTGTCCTCGGCGAGGCCAACTTCTCCGACCACGGCGCCAATCGCCTCGGCGCTTCCGCGCTGATGCAGGGTCTGGCCGACGGTTACTTTGTCATTCCCTCCACCATCGGCGACTACCTCGCCCAGCAGATGCCCGGTTCGCGCCCGAGCACCGATCGGGCGGAGTTCACGCAGGCGCACGAGAACGTCAGTGCACAGACGAAGCGCCTGCTCGCCAACCCCGGCAGGGAACCCGTCAGTCATTTCCACAAGCGTCTGGGCAAGATCATGTGGGAAGGCTGCGGCATGGCGCGCACCAAGCAGGGGCTGGAAACGGCGCTCCAGAAAATCCCCGCCTTGCGCGAGGAGTTCACAGCCAACGTCAAGGTGCCCGGTTCCGCCGACACCCTCAACCAGTCCCTCGAGCAAGCCGGTCGCGTCGCCGACTTCCTTGAGCTGGGCGAGCTCCTCTGCCGCGACGCCCTCACGCGCGAAGAATCCTGCGGCGGTCACTTCCGCGAGGAATTCCAGCACCCCGACGGCGAATGCAAACGCGACGACGAGAAATTCGGCCATGTGGCCGCCTGGGAATACCAAGGCGAGGGCAAGACCCCACTCCGCAATATCGAGCCGCTTAACTACGAGTTCACCAAGATGAGCGTCCGCTCCTACAAGTAAGCCCGAGGAATCTATCATGGTCGCTGAAAAATCTTCCAAAAAACTCTTCGCCGTCACGCTGCGCGCCTGGCGCCAGTCCAGCCCGGCCGCCCCCGGCAAATTCGTCGACTATCCCGTGACGAAGATCAACCCGGACATGTCCTTTCTGGAGATGCTCGACGTCGTGAACGACGAATTGACGAAAAAAGGCGGGGAGCCGATCGCGTTTGCCCACGATTGCCGCGAGGGGATCTGCGGCACCTGCTCGTGCACCATCAACGGCAAACCGCATGGCCCGGGCAAGGGGATCGCCACCTGTCAGGTTTACATGCGCAGCTTCAAGGCCGGTGATGTGATTGTGGTCGAGCCGTTCCGGGCCAAGGCCTTTCCGATCATCAAGGATCTGGTCACCGAACGCGCCGCGTTCGACAAAATCCAACAGGCCGGTGGTTTCATTTCCGTCCGCACCGGCGCGGCACCCGATGCCAACTCGATTCCCGTACCCAAGGAAGACGCCGATCTTGCGATGGACGCCGCGGCCTGCATCGGTTGCGGCGCCTGCGTCGCCGCGTGCAAGAACGCCAGCGCGATGCTCTTCGTGGCGGCCAAAGTTTCTCACCTTGGCCTGATGCCGCAGGGCCAGCCTGAGCGCGACCGGCGCGTGCTGGCCATGGTGCAGACAATGGACGAGGCCGGCTTCGGCAATTGCACCAACCAATACGAGTGCAGCGCCGTCTGCCCGAAAAACATCACGCATGATTTCATTGCCCGTCTGAACCGGGACTACGCGGTCGCGCTTTTTCGTTCGAAATTCAAGCAAACCTCGGACGCTGCCGGTGGCGGCGGCTGAGTAGTTTGCCCAGTGCTGCTTTCCTGGCGCGGCTTAGGCCGCGCCTTTTGCTTTTCGGGCAGTTGGTTGCGCGATTCTGCAACTTTTCATTTCGGACCGTGTCCTTGAGGCATCAACCAACTCTCCCTATGAAAACCATCCTCACTTCCGCCCTCACCGCCACCCTGCTGGGTTTCGCGTCCCGCTTCAGTGGCCGTCCTTTTGACGTCATCGATTTCACCGCCATCCTCTTCACCGCCGGTCTGGTGGGCTGGACGATCGAACAATACAGCCGCGAAATCCGCGTGTTGACCGTGGGTCGCCCCATCCCCTTCCCGGTCAACCTCGCGCCGAGTCGCGCCAAGATTTCGGCCCCGCGTCTGGCCGCCTGAAACGCCGGCCAGTCTTCTTTACGGCGGCCCCGGGCCATTTTTTTTATTTATTGCTGACCGTGACCGGGCCGGTGCTGCTCAGTGACGACTTTTCGGTGGTGTCGTTGTAGATCAACACCAAGAGGCTGGAATCGAGGCGGTAACTGACCGGGCCATGGCCGACGGCCTCGGCCAGGAGGAGCTCTGCGGCCGGCCCGGCCAGGATCAGTTTGCTGGTCTTGCCGGCATTATTCCTGGCAGGGACGGCCATCGGTTCATTATCGACGGTGGTTCCGACGAGAGTCCCGTTTACGTAAATTTTATGGCTCGTGCGCGCGAGTAGGTAAGGCGCGACATTGGGGTTCATCACCCGCCAGCTGACGGTGGCGGTTCCGTCGGTGGTGCGTTCAATGCCGGTCAGTTCAATCCGTAACCCGACCACGATGATGGTGCCGTTGCTATTGCAACCGCTCTGGAAAACCAGGCCGTACACCAGCAGGAAAAGGGGGAGGAGACATTTCTTCATTGCGTCGCATCATGCGCCGGGCCGGTTGGCCGGCAAGTTTACTCGTCCTTGCCGGTTTTTTTCTTTTTCAGGTCGGAACCGCCGAGTTCGAACTGGGCGATGACCCCGACCACGGCGAGGGCCAATATGGCAGGAAAGAGCCACGCGTGGCGGTCGATCAACTCGGGCAGCAACTGCGGCCGTTGGAAAAAATCCAGCCAGGCGATCTGATTGGTGAAATACGCCAGCGCCAGCAGGGCGCGGAACGAGCCCAGCAGGGCCGTGGAGAGCATGATCAGCACCCGCTGGAGTTTGACGGCGACGAAACCGCCGATGATGCCGAGCACACATCCGCTCAGGAGTGCGACCATGTAGTTGAAGTGACTGAGCACCAGCAGACCGAGCGTGGCGCCAAAACCGAACCCGGCGACGAACACGGCGGCGATATAGAGGAGAAACGCCAGGCCGGCGCCGAGCAGGCCGCCGCCGACGAGCGCGCCGATTTCCCCCGCCGATCCCAGATGCAGCACGAGGCCCGCGGCTTGGCCGAAAAGGGCCCCGATCAGGCCGCCCATCACAGCCAGCGTGACCTTGAACACGCGGTAGCCAAAAAAACAATCCAGCAGGCCCCACGCAATGGCGCCGGCGGAAATCCAGGGATAAAGCTCAGTACTGGGATGCACGACCCGGCACTAAATCGCCCGGGAGTGAACTGGCAACCAACTTTGCGCCGCGCGCGCGGCTCAGAACAGGGCCACGGCCCGGGCGCTTTCCAGGGCCACCCAGGCGGCGCCAAACGCCGTCGCCCACAGGAACAGGGTCTTGAACACACGCCGCCGGCGCAGGCTGCGCTCGTGGTGGTCCACGTGATGCGAACGAAAACCGCTTACCTCCAGATAACTCACAAATTGCGCATGTTTCAGCCGCGCCGTCTTCAGCCGCCGGTCGCTCCGCATGCCGAAGGCGATCGGCAATTGGTTGAGGAGATGACGCCAACGGTACGACATGCTGCTTACCATCGGAAAATAGCTCTTCCTTTCAAGGGGATTGTGGCTATCTCGACTGCTTTACGCTCACTTTACCTCGATGCATCATTTCCACTACGCCGGCCAGAAACTCCATTGCGAATCGGTCGATCTCGCCGCCATTGCGCAGCTCCATGGCTCGCCGACCTATGTCTACAGCGCGCAGACCATTGCGGACAACTACCGCCGGCTGACCTCCAGTCTCGCCGGGCTCGACGTGCAGGTCTGCTACGCGATGAAGGCGAACTCCAACCTCGCGGTGCTGCGCCATTTTTCGAATCTCGGCGCGGCCTTCGACCTCGTCAGCGGCGGCGAACTCCAGCGGGTGCTCGCGGCCGGCGGCAGCCCCGCCCGCAGCGTGTTTGCCGGCGTGGGCAAGACCGAAGCCGAGATCAAGCTGGCCCTGGAGGCGGGCGTCTTTGGCTTTCACGTCGAGAGCGAGCCGGAGCTGGCGCGCATCAACCACGTCGCCGGCCAACTGGGCCGCCAGGCCCCGATTGCCATTCGGATCAACCCCGACGTCGACGCCAAGACGCACGCCAAGATCACCACCGGCAAGAGCGAAAACAAGTTCGGCATTCCTCTCAAGGTGGCCGCCGCCGCCTACGCGGCCGCCGCGAAGTATCCGCACCTTTCCATTCAGGGCGTGCAGATGCACATCGGTTCCCAACTTACCTCCGCCGCTCCCTTCATCGAAGCCGTCACCAAGATCGTTCCCTTCGTGGCCGAGTTAAAGCGGCTCTACGGCATCACCTACTTTAGCATCGGGGGCGGCATTGGGATTGTTTACCAGGACGCTCTGGCCAGTGGCGCCGCCGCGTGGTGGAGCGCCCAGCCGGAGGGTGAACGCCCGCTCACCCCCGAAGCCTACGGCGCCGCCCTCACCCCACTGCTCGCCCCACTCGGGCTCAAGATCCTCCTCGAACCGGGCCGTTTTTTGGTCGGCAATGCCGGTGTGCTTCTCTCCCGCGTCGAATACCTCAAGCGCGGCTCGGGCAAAAATTTCCTCGTCCTCGACGCCGCGATGAACGACCTCGTGCGCCCCGCGATGTACGAGGCCTACCACGAGCTGGTGCCACTGCTCCGCGACACCTCTCGCCCCGCGATGCAGGCCGATCTGGTCGGCCCTATCTGCGAGTCCGGCGACTGCTTTGCCAAGGACCGCACGCTCCAGACCCTGGGCGAAGGCGAGTTCGTGGCCTTCATGAGTGCCGGCGCCTACGGTTACACCATGGCCAGCCGCTACAACACCCGCGCCATGGCCGCCGAGGTGCTGGTCTCCGGCCGTCGATTCGAGCTGGTCAACGCCCGCGAGAATTTCGATGCTATGGTGGCCGGGGAGAAGATTCCCGGCTTCCTGAAAACCTGATCGTTCCCCGCATGACCGAGCCACGTCCCCTCAATTTCGCCGTCATCGGGGCGGGGGCTTGGGGCACCGCGATGGCCGTGCATCTGACTCGTCGCGGTCAGCACACGACGCTCGTCACCCGCCGGCCCGAACATGCGACGCAGGTCCGCGCGGACCGCGAAAACCGCGACTACCTGCCCGGAATACCGTTGCCGGACCCGCTCGTGGTCACCGCGGACCTGCCCGCCGCGCTCGGCGAGGCCGACGTGGCGCTCATTGCGTGCCCGTCCCATTCCCTGCGGGCGTGGTGCGAACAGATCCGCCCGGTGCTGCACGACACCGCGCGGCTGCAGCTTTTTCTCAGCCTGGTGAAGGGCCTCGAGATCGGCACCCACCTGCGCCCGAGCGAAATGATGGCGCAGATTTTGCCCGGCCTGAATTGCGGTACGCTCACGGGCCCGACCAACGCCGCCGAGGTGGCGCGGGGCCTGCCCGCCGCGATGGTCCTGGCCGCGCAACGGACGGATGATTTTGTTTCCCAGGTCCAGGCCGCCATGAGCGGCTCCACCCTGCGCATCTACACCAGCGACGACCTCGCCGGGGCGGAATACGGTGCCAGCCTCAAGAACATCTATGCGATCGCCGCCGGGTTGTGCGACGGCCTTAAACTCGGCGACAATTCCAAGGCGGCCCTGCTCACCCGGGCGTTGACGGAGATGTTGCGGGTCGGCCTGGCGCTGGGCGCCAAGCCGGAAACTTTTTACGGCCTGAGTGGCTTCGGCGATCTGGTGGCTACGAGTCACGGGCTGTGGAGTCGCAATCGCGAGTTCGGCGAGAAAATTGGCGCCGGCAAATCCGTCGAGGAGCTGCTCGCCGGTCGCAAGACCGTCGTCGAAGGCCATCGCACTACCGCCGCCCTCCACGGCTTGTGCCAGGAGCGCGGCATCACTGCGCCGATCCTGAGTGAGGTTTACGCGATTCTTTACCAGCAGAAAAAACCCGCCGCCGCCCTCCACGCGCTGATGACCCGCGAGCTCAAGCGCGAGACAACCTCACCGTTTCCCAAAAAGTAGATCCGCCGTCCACCTTCCCGTTAAATCGTCGGAGTTTCCCGCGGATGACGCGGATGAGCACGGATCAAGGCGCTGGGGTAAAACTCGAACTTCGCCCAACGAGCGGCCCGGGGTCTGCTGATCGCAGACCGATACTGGGGCGTGTCTTCAAACCCGCTGCAGCGTGAAATTTTTGGAGGGGCGGTCTCCGTACCGCCCGGGCTGACGCACCGACCGCCGCCCGCGGCCGGTGCGGCGACCGCCCCTCCACCCGGCAAACAGGCGGAGCAGCGGATGTTTGAAGACACGCCCTAGACTTTGATCGCGACTCCTAAGAAACAGCTCTGTTTCTTCCCATCACTGGCACAACGCGTTTTGCGGCCGAGGCTGCATGATCCCGGATTAGTGGTTAACCCTTCCGGTGCTGAGGAGAGTTCGCCCCCGGAGCTCCTCACTTCACGCAATCCGCAAAGCGCGGCTGTGCGGCCGCATGGCGCTGGTGCACATCCGCGCAGACGACATCGATCATCGCGTCGATGCCGGCCGGGGGCATGAATTTCTTGCTGAAGCCGGGAATCACCGGGTCGATTGCGGCGCGGGCGGTCTGGAGGAAATCGCTGATCAGTTCGCGCGGGGCCTCGTCGCCCACGGAAATGCGGATGGTGGTCGGGGTGATGCCGGCCTCCTTCAGCGCCTCGGGGCTGAGCTCACTGTGCGAGGTGAGGGCGGGGCAGAGCACGAGCGTGTTGCTCTGACCGAGCGACACCATGTGGCCGAACATCGGGGCCAGCGAATCGAAGAAGCGCTCCAGCGTAACCCGGGAGATTTTCGCCAGTTCGAAATTAATCGTGAACAGCGGCGCCGGCAGCCCGAGATAGGACAGGCGCGCGGCGATGGCGTGGTTGGGGTCCGCCGGATTGGCCGGGCCGCTGACCGTGACCAGCGGATTCGACGCCAGCCAGCGGGCGAAGACCAGGGTGTTGATGCACTTCTTGAGCATGCGCAGCTCCAGTGTCTTCATGCCGGTGAGCACTTCGAACGCCTTGTCGGAGTCGAGGAACGCGCCCTTGATGTAGTAGACGTTCCAGAAGAGTGTGTCGTGCCAGCTCTTGCCGGTCGGCGAAGTGTCGCCCTTGGGCAGGAACATGTCCTGGTTGCGGCCGATGACGACGCCGGCGGTCGTGGTGCCGTGGCCGGTGAGATCCTTGGTGTAGCTGTGGATGACGTAGTCGGGCCGCTCGGCGGGATTGATCTGCTGCAACGGGCGGACAAGGAAGGGCGTGCCGACGGTGCTGTCGCAAATCACGGTGAGGCCGGCGGCATGGGCGGCGGCGCAGATGCCCGGCAGGTCGAGGAAGACGCCATGCGGGTTGCACGGACTCTCGAGGTAAACATAGATCTTGCGGCCGGTCTTGAGGCGGTCGGCATATTGCTTCTTCACGCCCGCAAGCGCCTTCGTGAAATCGCCGGTGGTGAAGCCATCGAAGAACACCACGCCGACGTCCAGGTTGGAACGCTTGCCAAACCAGTCGTGCAAGAGCTGGTAGGCGCCGCCGTAGATGTTGCGCGAGGAGAGGACGATGTCCTGGTAGCCGACGAGGTGGGAGAGGGCGGCGTCGATCGCGCCCATGCCGGAGTTGAAATTCCACGCCATGTATTCGCCGGCCATCGGCCCGGCCTCGATGTCCACGATGTGGTTGGCGAGGGAGATGGAGGTCGGGTTCATCAGCCGCGAGTAGATCTCGTGCAGGAATTCCTTCCCCTGGAAGGCGTCGTCGATCCACTCGGAGCAGGCGTAAAGGTAGGTCGCGGTGCGGGTGATGACGGGGGTGGCCGAGAAGATGGCCGTGACGTTGTCGAAGATCGGGTAGGGGCCCTTCGCCAGCATCGTCGTGTTCGAGTAGCGGAGCGACTGGTGGGTCTTGCGCGACGGGTTTTGCAGCGTGTCGAGCAGCTTCGCCAGTTGGAACGAGAGAAATTTCTTGGCGTTGAACAGCGCGAGGCGGTCCTGCCGCGGCAGCCGGCCGAGTTCGCGGGTGGTGGCTTCCCACAGGTCCATCACGTCGCCATGGGCGCCGTAGAGCTTTTCGGCGAGGGCGAGGAGGGGCTGGCCGGCCGGGCTTTGCGGATCGATGTTGAAATGCTCCAGCTGTTCGACGGCCAGCTCGTGGAGGGAGGTCGCCTGCGTGGTCTTGCGGCGCGGGGAAAGGATGCGGGCGGCGGGGGCCTCCGGCTTGCTGGATTTCTTGGCGAGGGTCTTTTGCATGGCCGGACCCTGCCGTGTCATAAATCCCGATGCAAGCCCGCCTCAGTCGAAATGCACAAAACAGCCACGGAGCCATGGGTCGGGGCGGTTGAGCGATCCCGCACCGCCCAAACCACTTGGCCACAAAAAACACAAGAAGCACAAAAATTGATGCAGCATTGAGCGAGAAGCTTGAAGCCGAACCATAAATTATTTTAACCACGGATTACGTTCTCATTCGTGAGAACCACATACCTTCACCGATGACCACGGATGAGAAAAACCGGAGCACAAATTCCGGATTATTCCAATTACGCTACGGATTGGGACTGTAGGGCCGGCGCTCGGCGCCGGGCCGCGGCGCATGCGGAGATGCGCCCTCCAGCAGGATATCATTCAATTCTTCACTCCTTCGGGTAACTCCCTTTTGTGTTTCTTGCGCTTTTGTGGCCAAAATACCTGACTCCCCTGGTCTACCTTGGATCGCGTTTTTGCTGGCAGATCTCACCTCCACCCCGGTCCGGCGCAGGTGAGTCTTCCGGTGATAGGACATATTGCCTATAGGCGCAGTCGGGCCGATCTGCTAAGCTTTCCTCTCCCCATGAAAATCAAATCACTCCTCCTCGCCGCGGCATTCACCTGGCTTTCCTCGCTGGCGGCGGCCCCGCTGGCGCTGCCCTATGCGCAGGAGACCAGCGATCTGAAGCCGGACCCGGCGGCGCGCTTCGGCACGCTGCCCAACGGCGTCCGCTACGTCGTTTATCCCAACAAGGAGCCGCAGGGCCGTGCCTCGCTGCGCCTGCTCGTGCTCGCCGGCTCCCTCATGGAGAACGAGGACCAGCGCGGCGTCGCGCACTTCCTCGAGCACATGGCCTTCAACGGCAGCACGCACTATGCCCCCGGCACGCTCGTCGAGTTCTTCCAGCGCATGGGGATGAGTTTCGGGGGCGACACCAACGCCTCCACCAGCTTCGACCGCACCCAATACCTGCTGGAACTCCCGCACACCGACGAGGCCACCCTCGCCGAGGGCCTGCGGGTGTTCGCCGATGACGCCAGCGGCCTGCTGCTGCTCGAGGATGAGATCAACAAGGAGCGCGGCATCATCCTCAGTGAGAAGCGCACCCGCGACAACGTGGGCTTCCGCACCTTCATCGCGCAGTTCGAATTCATGCTGGGCGACACGCGCCTGCCCAAGCGCATCCCCATCGGCCTGCCCGAGGTCATCGCGAAGGCGCCGCGGGCCCGTTTCACCGAGTTTTGGGACACGTGGTATCGCCCGGAGAAAATGGCGGTCGTGGCGGTCGGTGATTTCGATCCCGCGGTCGTCGAGAAACTGATCAGCGCCGCGTTCACGCCGCTCGCGGCCCGCGCGCCCGCGGCGCCCGAGCCCGCGCTGGGCGTGCTGCCAAAGTTCGACGGGGTCCGGGCGCATTTCCATGCCGAACCGGAATCGCCCTCGACCGGGGTCAGTATCACCAGCCTGACGCCGTTCCTCGACGAAGCCGACACCGCCGCGAACCGCGTCAAGGAGCTCCCCCGCCAGATTGCGCTGGCGATGCTCAACCGCCGGTTCAGCGAACTCGTCAAAAAGGAAGGCGCCCCATTCAGTGCCGCCCGGGCCAACGTCTCCGACGCGTTTCGCTTCATGCGCGAGGCGAGCGTCGATCTCACCTGCAAGCCCGACCAGTGGCCCGCCGCGCTCGCCGTCGGCGAGCAGGAACTGCGCCGCGCGCTCGAGCATGGCTTCCAGCCCGGCGAGTTGAAGGAGATCGTCGCCACTTTCACCAACGGCCTCGATCAGGCGGTGAAGACCGCGGCCACCCGCCGCTCGAATGCGCTGGCTGACGAAATTCTCGACGGCCTCGTTGACCGCGAGGTCTTCACCCATCCTGCCGCCGAGCGCGCCCTTTTCCAGCCGGCCCTCGACAAAGTCACGGCGGCAGACTGCCTGGCGGCGCTCCGCAGCGCGTTCGCCGCGCCCGGCCACTTTGTCCTGGTGACGGGCAACGCCACCATCTCCGGCGATGCCAATGTGGCCATTGTCGCCGCCTTTGAAAAATCCCACGCCATCGCTGTCGCCGCGCCCGCCGCGCCGGCCGAGTCCGTCTGGGCTTACGCCAACTGGGGCGTGCCCGGGAAGGTTGTGCAGCGCGAGCATGTCGCCGACCTCGACGTGGAGCTGGTGAGTTTTGCCAACGGCGTGAAGCTGAACGTCAAGAAAACCGACTTCGAGGCCGGCCGCATCCGCACCGGCGTGCGCGTGGGCAGTGGCACCATCACTGAACCGGCCGATCAGCGCGGTCTGGCCGCGCTCACCGGTGGCACGTTTGGCGCCGGCGGTCTGGGCAAGCATAGCGTCGATGAACTTCGCCGGTTGCTGGCCGGCAAGAATGTCGGCGCGCAGTTCCAGCCGGGAAGCGATGCCTTTAACTTCATTGGCGGCACCACCCCCGGCGACCTCCTCTTGCAGCTGCAACTCCTGGCTGCCCAGCTCACGGATGCCGGCTGGCGCCCGGAGGCGCTGCGCCAGGCGCAGAAAGGTCT
>JANMVS010000116.1:0-1974 GCA_031392885.1 Verrucomicrobiota bacterium | reverse complement strand
GCTTGGCCGAACGGCTCCGGCTTAAATGGAATGTAGGAGCTTGCTTGCAAGCGATTCAACCTGTGATCCGTCATCGGGTGGCCCGAATCGCTTGCAAGCAAGCTCCTACAATTGAGAGTAAAAATTGCGGGCATCGTAAGTTGGCGTTGGTTTGATCAGATGCCCCGGAGCTTGCTCCGGGGCTGGGTTTACGGCAACTGCACCGTGTAGCTGGCCCGGCCGCCGGCAAATTCGTGGGTACTGCCGTCGGGCAGCACCACCTGACCGGGGGTGTCCGCCGGTGCGGTGAGCTCCAGCGTGAAACGCCGGCCCTCGACCCGCCAGGCCACCGCGATCAGACCGCGCGGGGTGCAGACGCTGCCCTGAGCGTGCCGCAGTCCGCACCGGTGCGGGGTGACATTGATGCGCGCGAAACCGGGCTCGACCGGGGTGACGCCAAGAATGCGCTGTTGAAATTCAAGCACCGGGTGCGCCGACCACGCATGGCAGAGCGAGCGCCAATAGCTGTTCTCCTCGACGAACGTCGAGAGGCCAAAGCCGACCGACTCGTGCCACGGACCGAGGTGCTGCGGCAGGTCGTCGGAGCGGCCGCTCTTGGCCAGCGCCGTGAAACCGGTGTGCCAGCAGAAGAAGGAACCCGGCGCGAGTTTCGCATCGTTCGGGAAACGCCGCATGATGATCGCACGTTCGCGCTCGCCGGCGAAACCGGCGACGATCGCCCAGGCATTGCCATACTGACTGACCTCCGGGCCACCGGGTTGGTCGAAATAGAGGCCCTCGGCCTCGGACCAGAAGCGCGTGTGCGCCTTCTGGCGCAAAGCCGCGGCCTCGGCAGCGAGGGCGTCGGCCTCGGCCGAGCGGCCGAACTGCCGGACGATCCACGCGGCCTCGTCGAGGGCGTTGCAGTATTGGGCGGAGTGAATGCAAGTCGCCCCGGTGTCGGCGCCGGGCACGACGCCGCGCGGCCACCAGGGGCACCAGTCGGTGACGTTCCAGTAAGGCAACCGCGCCGGCAGACCGTCGCCATCGGTGTGGCGGCGATACCAGTCGAGCACCGCCCGCACGCCGGGCAGCAGGTCCTGCACCGTGGCCCGATCGCCCGTGCACAGAAAATAGTCCCGGATGTTCGTGATCCAATGGATGCTCCACGCCGGGATAACTTGAACCAGCCGCGAGGGAAACCGCGCTTGCGTCAATCCGTCCGAGAGCCGCGACCAGTCGAATTGATACAGCGCCTGCCGGCTCAGCCGGGCATCACCGGTCGTGAACATCGCCAGCTTCGACGTGATCATCGTGTCGCCGGCGTACTGCATCTGCTCGTAGTGCGGGCAATCCTCAAACGTCTCATGCGAGCACATGCGCATGGTGTGCAGGCCGACCTGCCAGATTTTATCCAGCGCGGCATCGGAGGAGGCGAACGTCGCCGCCACGCGATACGGGTACGCCGTGAATCGCTGCCGCACTGCCTGCAGGGTGAGCGGTTCGCTTCCCACTGTGATTTGCAACCCCACGTAGCGGAAGGCGCGCCAGTGCAGCGGCTCGAAGGTTTCGGTGCAACCCGCCGGTTCCCAAATATCGCCCCAGCCCGTAACCTTCCCGCGGCGGTCGAAGGTCCAGCCGGCACTCTCGTCCACGAAATGCGAGGCGAGGTTGGCGAGCGACTGCGGTTTGCCCAAAAGTTTCGCGCCGGGCGTGTTCCACGGCAGGCGGAGCGCCTCCGCGTAAGTGAGGCGGACGGTGCTGCCCGCACCCCCGGTGACCACGAGCTGCGGAAACGCGGTCGTGAGCACGCCCATGTCGAGCACGAGGTCAATCTTCTCGCCGGGCGGCAGGGTCAGCGACGCGCCCGTGGCCAACAACTGTTGCCACGCCGGCGAAACCGCGCCACCGCCGGCGACATAGGCCTCGGGAAACGGCGCCGGCGCGCCTTCCTCCAGCATTGGAATCATGCGGGGCAACAGACCGTAGGGGCTG
>JANMVS010000064.1:0-7931 GCA_031392885.1 Verrucomicrobiota bacterium | reverse complement strand
CACGGCCTTCAAGCTGACCACCGGTGCCGGCGCCGCCGCCACGCACGCGGCGGTCGCGGCGCTGCTCGAACGGGGCGGCGCCGACCTCGTCGTGCACAACGATCTGGCCCGGCGCGGGGCCGGGGACGACTTTCCCGCCACGATCTACCAGCCCGGCGGAGTGCCCGGCGTGCATTGTGCGACCCGCCCCGAGCTTGCGGCCAGCCTGGAAGAGCTCCTACTTTCCACGCAGCAACTCCTTCAACCGAGAACTCCTCATGCTCCTCTGTCTTGATGTCGGCAATACCCAGATCCACGGCGGCGTGTTCGACGGCGACACGCTGCGCTGCCAGCTGCGCAAGTCGACCACCCCGCTCGGCACCACGGACGAGCTGGGCATATTCTTCACCACGGTCCTGCGTGAGAACGGGCTCGATCCGCGAGGCGTGACGCAGGTCGCGATCTGCTCCGTGGTGCCGGCCGCGCTCTACAGCCTGCGCGGCGCCGCGGAGAAATACTTCCAGTGCGAGCCGTTCGTGCTGCAGGCGGGCGTGAAGACCGGCCTGCGGATCCGTTATCGTAACCCGCAGGAAGTCGGCGCCGACCGGATCGCCAACGCCATCGCCGCGGTGCAGCGGCATCCCGGAAGAGACCTGATTATCGTGGATTTCGGGACAGCGACCACCATCGAGGTCGTCACGGCCGCGGGCGATTACCTCGGTGGCGCCATCATGCCGGGTGTCGGCGTGTCCGCAGAAACACTTGCCAGCCACACCGCCAAACTGCCGCGCGTCGAGATCGCCCGCCCGGAAACGGCCCTCGGACGCTCCTCCGTGGAGAGCATCCAGTCCGGCCTGTTTCACGGCCATGTCGGCGCCGTGCGCCACCTGATTTCCCTCCTCACGATCGAGGCCTTCAACGGCGAACGCCCGCAGGTCATCGGCACCGGTGGCTTTGCCCGGATGTTCGAACACGAAAGCCTGATGAACGAAATCATCCCGGAACTCGTGCTGCAGGGTCTCAAACACGCCCATGATCTCAACCAAGAGCCTGGCAAATAATTTTCCGGCACCGGACATCGACGCCGAGGGCGACCGGCTGTTCCGGGCGCTGCTGCCCGTCGACTGCGTGCCCGGCCGCCCGTGGAACCTCGAGACCTGCCGGCGGATCGCGCCGTTGACGCTCGAGATCAACCGGCTTAAGCGCGAGCAGGACGCCGTCATCCTCACGCATTCCTATGTCGAACCGGAGATCATCTACGGGGTCGGCGACTTCAAGGGCGATTCCTACTTCCTCAGCCTCAAGGCCCGCGAATCACGCGCGAAGAAAATCGTGTTCGCCGGCGTCGTGTTCATGGCCGAGACGGCGAAAATCCTCTCGCCCCACGCCACCGTGGTCGTGCCCGACCGCGGCTCCGGTTGCTCGCTGGCCGACTCGATTGACGGGGACGGCGTGCGCCGGCTGAAGGCCCTCTATCCGGACGCGGCCGTCGTCTGCTACATCAACAGCACCGCGGAAGTGAAGGCGGAGTCCGACGTCTGCGTCACCTCGGGCAACGTCTACGACATTGTCGCGCAGCTGCCGGAGCGCCGCATCCTCTTCGTGCCCGACCGGCTGATGGCGGACAACGTCCGCACTGAGCTGAAGCGCCGTGGCCTCGACAAGGAACTCATTTCCTCCGACGGCACCTGCATCGTCCACGACCAGTTTGATGCGGCGTCGGTCGCGGAGGCACGCGGGCGCTTTCCCGGACTCAAGGTGGTCGCGCATCCCGAGTGCACGGCGGAGGTGGCGGCCGCCGCGGATTTTGTCGGCAGCACGGGCGCGATGATGAAATACGTGAAGAACACGCTCGCGCCGTATTTCCTGATGCTGACTGAGTGCGGGCTCGTGGGCCGGCTGCAGGTGGAGGATCCGGAGAAGCGCTTCATCGGCGGCTGCCGGCTCTGTCCCTACATGAAACTCAACTCGCTCGAGAACGTACTGCAAGCTCTCCAGGCGCCGCGGCCCGACCAAATCGTCACCCTCGACGAGGGCCTGCGGGTCCGCGCTGCGCGCAGCATCGAGCGGATGTTCGAGCTTACGCCAAAAGACTCCTGACCCGGTAGGTCGGGGTTTCTCCCCGCCAGTCGGGCGTGAAGCCCGACCTGCCACGAACCAAACCAACCCATGCTCACTCCCCGCACTTCCCACCTGATCGATCTCGCGCTTGAAGAAGACGCTGGGCTCGGCGACGTCACCAGTCGCGCGATCTTTCCCGCGAAGCACCGCAGCCGCGCCAGCATCGAGACCCGGGACGACATCATCATCTGCGGCCTGGAGGTCGCCGCGGCGGTCTTTGCCCGCGTTGATTCCGGCCTGAAAACGAAACGGCTCGCGGCCGATGGTGACCGCGTCAAGTCCGGCGCGGTGGTCCTGCGCATCGCGGGACCGACGGCCGCGCTGCTCACCGCCGAGCGCACGGCGCTTAATTTTCTCCAGCGGCTCAGCGGCATTGCGACGCAGGCCCGGCGCTTCGCCGACGCCGTCCGCGGCACGGGCGTCCGCATCGTCGACACCCGCAAGACCACGCCGGGGTACCGCGCACTCGAGAAATACGCCGTGCGCTGCGGCGGCGGCTTCAACCACCGCTCGTCGCTCGGCGAGCATGTGCTCATCAAGGACAACCACATCGCCGCCGCCGGTTCGCTCGCCAAGGCCGTGCAACTCTGCCGCGCCGCCGCGCCGCACACGGCCAAGATCGAGGTCGAGACGACCACCCTGGCCGAGGTTCGCGAAGCCTGCCGTGCCGGCGCCGGCGTGATCCTCCTCGACAACATGACGCCCGCGCAGGTGCGCGCGGCGGTGGCCGTCATCGCGGGCCGCGCGGCCGTGGAGGTTTCCGGCGGCGTCCGGTTCGATACGCTCCGTGATTACGCGCAACCCGGCGTTGACGTCATCAGTATCGGAGCGCTCACGCATTCAGCGGTCGCGGCCGACCTGAGCCTCACGATCAAGCCCGTCCGCCGCTGATCCCGTGCGCACGATCCATACCGACTGCCTCGTCCTTGGCGCCGGCCTCGCCGGCTCGGGTTATGCCCTGCATGCGGCCAAGGCCGGTTTCAAAGTTGAGTTGCTTTCTCTCGGCGAACCGCGGCAGGCCAACAGCGACTGGGCGCAGGGCGGGATCATCTACGACACGAACCCTGATCCCCGCCAACTGACCAGGGACATTCTGGCGGCCAGTGACGGCACCGCCAACCTGGCGGCGATCGATCAGCTCGTACGCGAGGGTCCGGCGGCGGTGAAGGAGCTGCTCCTCGACGAACTGCAAGTGGGCTTTGACCGGGACGCCGCCGGCGAGCTCGATCTGGCGCGCGAGGGCGGGCACAGCGCCCGGCGCATCATTCACGCCAAGGACGCCACGGGACATGCGATTCTCGAATCCGTGGTCCGCCGGATTGCTGCGACCGGTGGCATCACGCGACGGCCGGGATTCGCCGCGGTGGACCTGCTGACCTTATCGCACAACTCCGCCGACGCCCGCGACCGTTACGCGCCGCTGACCTGTTTCGGCTGTTACGCCCTCGAGGCGGCGACGGGCGAAGTCGTGGCGTTCGTGGCGAAGAAGACCATCCTCGCCACCGGCGGGCTGGGGGGGATATTCCTGCACACGACCAACCAGCCCGGCAGTGTCGGGCACGGCGTGGCCATGGCCTATCGCGTGGGAGCGCGGCTCATCGATCTCGAATATGTCCAGTTTCATCCCACGGTTTTCATCCCGCCGGGAGCGCCGCCCTTTCTCATCACGGAGGCCCTGCGCGGCGAGGGGGCGGTGCTCGTCGATGCCCGGGGCCGGCCATTCATGGCCGGGGTGCATCCGCTCGGTTCACTGGCGCCACGGGACGTGGTGGCGCGGGCGATCAAGCAGCACCTCGCCACGACCGGCGAGGCCTGCGCCTACCTCGAGCTCTCCGCCCTGAAACCGGAATTCATCCGCGAGCGGTTCCCGGGCATTTATCAGCGCTGCCTGGCGGGCGGACTCGATATCACCCGCGAGAAGATTCCGGTCGTGCCGGCGGCGCATTTCTCCTGTGGCGGCGTGCACACCGACCGGCATGGGCGGACGAACGTCCGGCACCTGAACGCCATCGGCGAAACCGCCTGCACCGGCCTGCATGGCGCCAACCGCCTCGCGAGCACGTCACTGCTCGAATGCCTGGTCAGCGCCAAGGCCACGGCGGCGGCCGATGGGGCGGAGCTGCGCGCGGAAAATTTTCATCGGCCGGAGCCGAAAGGCTGGACCAGCCCGGCCAAGGTGGCCGATCCGATGCTGGTGCGGCAGGATCTGCACCAGATCCGCACCACGATGTGGAACTACGCCGGCATCATCCGCTCGCCGCGCCGGCTGGCCCGGGCGCGCGGCATGTTGTTGGAGCTGCGCGAGGACATCCAGGCCTTCTACCGCGACTGCCAGCCGTCGCGCGAGCTCATCGAGCTGCGCAATGCGGTGCAGACCGCCCTCCTCGTGGTGCATGCCGCCTCGCTCAATCCGGTCAGCAAAGGCTGCCACTTTGTGGCCGACGATGCTTGATCCGGCCAAGCCAGCCGACCAACCCGGGGCGCAGGCTCCGCGGTGTCCTGGGCGGGCCTCAGCCCATTACTGCGCCGGACCGATGAGGCGGGTTATCTCCGCCACGATATGGGACAGCGGTTTGGTCTTCTCGATGTAGGCGGAGACCAGCCGGCCCACCGTCTCCCGGGCGACCTTGGGGCTGATCAGCACGCCGGTCAGTAAAATGACGGGGGTTGTCGCATGCATCTCCCGCAATTGGGCGATCGTTTCCAACCCGTCCGCCTCGTCCAGTTGGAGATCAGAAATGATGAGGTCGATGGTTTCCGCCCGAGCGACGGCCAGGGCTTCGCCCGGCGAGGCAACCGAACGCACCCGGTAACCCAGACCCACGAGCAGTTCGGCCAAGAGTTCGCGGATGGCCGCTTCATCGTCGAGATGCAGGATGGTCTTGCTCATGTTGGTTGGGTGTGGCCGGGGGAGGGAAAGGCAATCTGCACGACGGCAACCCCGCCGACCACCTTATCCTGATCGTGGATCGGGATCAGCGTCAACCGGCCGGATATCCGGCGCTCGCCCGGGCCCAGGACCACGACCGGATGGTGGTGTAATTCACGCCCCTCGCGAAGGGCCTGGCTGAGGGGATCGTGCCCCGTGATCGGATCACGGGCCACGTCCAGCACCTGGGCGAGCGGTCCGGCGATGATACTCTCGTTCTCGCGTCCCGTCAGGCGCACCACCGCGGCGTTGATCCGCGTCACCTTCAGGGCCTTGGTCAGGACAAAGACCAGGTCGTTGACCGACTCGACGATCAATTGGTGGTAGCGCAATTGATGTTCCTGCGAGGCAATGGTCCACTTGCGTTCCAGGTTTTCTGCCCGGAGTTGGGTGAGGGCGGCCTGCAACTCGGCGGTGCGGACCTGCACCTTCACTTCCAGTTGGGCATTGGCATCTGCCATTGCGGTGGCCGCCCGCCGGCGGACCGCGATATCGTCGCGCAGGAGCCAACCGACGGCCACCAGGAGGAGAAAATTGAGGGCGATCCCCCCCCCGACCACCCAGCGGGACATCTGCGCCTGGAGATAGGAGACACGATCGCGCTCGCTCAGCTGTTCATATTGCTTGTCGCGCAGTTTGCCGAGCCCCCGTTCGATCGCCCCCACGGCGTCAGACCCGGCGTCGGCCGTGAGCAGCGACCGGACTTTTTCGGCTTGGTTGGCGCTGCGGGCTGCCCAGACCGCCTGCGCCAGTGCCTCCCGCTCCTGGAACTGGGTTTCAATGCGGAGGAGCGTTTGGTAGGTGACATTTTCATCTCGGGTGAGCGCCTTGGCCGTATCGAAGTGCTCGCCCAGCCGCGCGAAGGTCTCGCGGGAGGCCGCTTGGTCGCGGGGATCCCCCGTCAGCGCGTAGGTGCGCATAAAGCCGTCACCGAGCCGCAGACCGGAGGCGATATTTTCGAACTCATAGATCGTGGCATAGGAGTGGTTCACCCAGTCGCTGCTCTCCACCGATTGGTTGATCGTTTGCAGGGCGTAGACCGCCACGGCGGTGATCACGACCAGGATGACGAGAAACAGGGCGAAAACCCGCGGGAGGATGGTTTCTTTCAAGGGAGCGGAAAATTAGGCGCGTTTCAGTGGGCAGACGGAGCGGGACGGCGGTCGGGATCGCGCGCCGGCGGATCCGTCTTCACCACGATGCAGACGGTGCGCTGGCGGCCCTCAACATAACTGTAGGTATATTCGGTTCCGGTTGTCCAATTCTTAGCGAAGGAGTCGGCCACGTTGTCGGCGATCGCGCGGATACTGGTGCCACTGTGCTCCAGATTGATGGAATACTTGCGGTTGTTGTAGTCGAGGTAGGCCTTTTTATCCGTGACGTAGCAGACCACATGGTTGATGCGGGTGCCGACCAGTTCCACGCGGATCAACCGGGTCTTGAAACCGCGGAGGCCGAGGATGTGGGCCGCCAGGATCGCGTAGTCGTCGCAGTCCCCGGATCGATTCTGCAAAAACGTGTCCGGTGACTGCAAATACGGGTAATAATCGTAGGCGAAGTTCTCGAAGAGGTTCGCAAAATTTCCCGGCGCCAGGTTCGGCTCGGCTTCCAACTCCTTCAAACCAAAGTGATCGGTCGGCTTGAGCGCCCAGGCACTGGGGAGCAGCACGGTCAGGGCCAGCAGCAGCCAGCCCACGCGCCGCGGGCCCGCGGGAGCAGCGGACGGGCGGGTAATCAGCGGTTTTTCCTGCGGAGCCATGGGGCGTCGAGTTTACCGAAATATTTCAGCATCACATCCCCCGTGGCGAGGCTGTTTTCGGGGGCGGCTCTCGGCCCGCGTGCTTCACGGCGCAGTGCCGGGGCGGGTTTGCCCAATCCATCAATCGTATTTCAGCCATAGCCACCGGCCTCCGGGCCGCTGGGGGATTGCACTCCGGCCGGCAGCGACGCCTGCCCCTACCGCAACAAGGCAATTTTTCAAACCCGCCCCATCAACGCGAGAACAGCCGGGCCAGCAGCCGCGCCCGTTCAAAACGGTTTTCGGTGCCGGCGCGCAACCGCTGCACGTTCACGCGGTGCGTGAACAGGATGAAGGCCGCGATCACTACGGTGGTGACGATCCACACGGGTCGATCGCGCGCGGGAGCATAGAAAATCGCCGTCGGAATCAACGCCACCCCGGCCAGCATCGATCCGAGTCCGACGTAGCCGGTCGTGGTCAGCACCAGCAGCAGCACCGCCGCCAGCACCACCAACGCCGCCGGCCAGAGCACGAGCAGCACGCCAATCACCACCGCCACGCCTTTGCCACCGCGAAAGCCATGATAGAGAGGCCACACATGTCCGGCCGTCGCCGCCGCGCCGGTCAGCAGTGCCACGGTCAAGGCCGGCGTGCCGTCCGGGAGACCGTAGCCGCCGAACCAGGCGGCGAACGCTCCCTTGCCGACATCGATCAGCCCGACCCCCAGGCCAAACCACGCGCCTTGGGTACGAAAGGCATTCGTGCCGCCGGCATTGCCGCTGCCTTGCGTGCGGATATCGACCCCCCGCAGGCGTCCGAGCCAGAGGCTGCCGGAAATCGATCCGAGCAGATACCCGAGCACAATTTTGACCAGAGCTGCACTCATGCCGGAAACCGTAGCTGAATCACGGGATGCGCGAAGAAAAAAAGAGCCCGTGCGCGTTGACTCCTCGGGCGTGTCTTCAAACCCGGCAAACGGGCGGAGCAGCGGAGGTTTGAAGACACGCCCTAGCCCGGATATTTCACACTCTGCTCGCAACCGAAACCACACCCTGTGCCAATTTTTTTCCGCGTTCACGGCTGCTCGGGATATCCGGGCTACCACGAAAAACTCGAATAGCCCCGAGAGTTGCCCTCCCGGCCGAAGCGGCCTTGTGTCTT